>NZ_CP022356.1:600000-900000 GCF_002216855.1 Paraphotobacterium marinum | reverse complement strand
AAAACAATTTTTTTTCTTTTTAGTGATAAAAGAGTGAATGCTTTGGGATTGGTTTTTATATTAATGCAGCTTGGATACGGACTATTTTATTTAGGAGTTCCTGTCTTTTTGCAAATGAAGTTTGATTATAGTGTCCAATTTATAAGTTTTTACTTCGCTGTGATGGGAATAGCAGTTGTTTTATTTGCGTTTTTTCAAGAGTATCTCTTCAAAGCTTTGAGTGAAGTTAAATTGTACATAATAAGTTCCATCATTTGTTCAATAAGTTTTTTGGTAATAACTCAAGTTACAAGTAATTATTTTTATTTAACTTGGATATTAGGTGCATTAAGTTCAGTTTCGCAATTGATTGCTTACACTTCTTCAATTACACTATTGTCAAAAAAAGTATCTGAAAAAGAGCAAGGTAAATTGATGGGTGGTGCTGGAGCAGGTTTTGGTTTAGCATGGTTTATTAGCTCCCTTATGATAGGTAAAATATCAGAGGTATCGATCAAATTACCTTTGTACTATGGAAGCGTTTTCTTTATATTAAGTATTTTGTTTTTATGTTTATTCAGATATTTTAAGCAATTTAATAATTTTGGAACTTTTAAAAAATGATTTTAGCAATTGATATAGGAAATACTCAATTATTTGCAGGAGTATTTAAAGATGGTAAGATTCAACTGAGATTTCGAAAAAGCTCAAAAATTCAAAGTTCATCGGATGAGTTTGGCTTATTTCTAAGGCAAGTTTTAAGAGAAAATGAGGTAGATCCTAATTTAATAACTGATATTGTTATTTCATCTGTTGTGCCTGATTTAAATCATGCTCTAGCTTCAGCATGTATTAAGTATTTTAATTTAAGCCCTTTGATGCTTAAACTTGGTGTAAAAACTGGACTCAAAATAAAAACTTCAAATCCCCAAAGTGTAGGCAGTGATTTAATAGCTGATGCAGTGGCTGCATGTCATTTATACCCTAATAAGAATAGATTAATTGTTAATCTTGGCACTGCTAATACGTATTCATTGGTTAATGATAAAAATGAATACCTCGGACATATGATCACACCTGGCATGAGAGTTTCCATGCAAGCATTGGCGTCTACAACTGCTCAACTTCCTGAAGTTGCAATTAAAAAACCCGATGTTTTGATTGGAAAAACAACTGTGGATGCAATTCAGTCCGGACTCTATTTCAATACAATAGGTATGATTAAAGAAGTCAAAAAACAAATTAGAGATCAGTTTTCAATTGAACAGGATATTATTACTATTGGAACGGGTGGGGTATCGATTTTATTTGAAGAAGAAAAGTTATTTGATCAAACCGAACCTGACTTAGTTTTGATGGGACTTTATCTTGTTTTAAAAATTAATCAAAATAGATAGTTAGTCTAATGAATGATAGAAATACAATTAGAGCAATTATTTATATATGTCTGGCTTATGTATTTCTTTCCCTTATGATGTTAAGTGCTAAATTAGCTACGAGAACACTACCTCCTACAGAAGTATTATTTTCTAGATTTTTTTTAGGTCTTATTTTTCTCATTCCAAGTATAGTTAAGTCAAATTCTTTTAGTTTTAAAATCACTAATATAAAAATGAGTTTACTTAGAAATTGTGCTGGATTAGGTGGGATGATTTTATCTTTTTCGATATTATCCAAAATACCTGTCGCACTAAATGTGCTATTTTTGAACTCTTCGTCATTATTTATTCCTTTATGTTTATTTTGTTTTTTTAAAGAGCGTACCAACATAAAAACAATCTCTTTCATGTTGATTGGTTTTTTTGGCATTTTTGTTATTGTTTCTAATTCTTTGGAAAATACTAATTTTATTTATTATATTTTTGGTGTTATCAGTGCAGTTCTAGCCGCATTGGCCTATATTGGCATTAAAAAACTCAGTAAAGATCACTCGCCATTAAATATTGTTTTCTATTTTCATTTATTTGGAAGTTTAGTTATCTTTTTATTTTTTTCTCATGGATGGAAGCTGCCAATTTATCAAAATCTTTACTTATTAATTTTAGTCGGTCTTTTTGGTGTTTTATTTCAGGTATTTCTTAGCTATGCACTGTCTTTTTCAAGTATGCAATTAATTGCCCCGTTTATTTTTACGGGCGTGATTTTTAGTACTTTTTTAGATTGGTTATATTGGGGTGAACTTCCTAATAATTTTTTTATTTTAGGAAGTGTTTTAATTATGTTTTCTATTGTTAAGATTGTTCGAAATGAAGGAAAATAATCTAACTTGACTTGGGTAAATTTAAAAACTTGAACATTGTAGGATTTACCTTTAACTCTTTACGGACTAATGTTAATAAATAAACATTCCAACAGCTAAGAACAATTGCATAACTGATAGCCACCCCCCAAATACCAAAAAATTTTGCCAGAGATGAACCTAATAGTAACATTGCAACTAGAGCATACCAAAAACTTTTTGCTGTCTTTTTTTCATGTCCAGACATATTTAAAATCTGAGAGGTTAATCCACCGCAAAGAGCTTGGCTTAATGAACCGAGTAAAAGTACACAGGATAATGGATATGCTAAATAGTATCCTTCACCATATATCTTAACAAACCAATACCCTGTTAGGTAGATGATGAAAATTATGCCAATTGAAAAAAAGAACATTAATTTTGCATATCCATGAATGTTTTTTTGAAATACTTCTTTTGAGTGATGTTTAAAGCCGTGCGCAATCAGACTTCTAGTGTTTGCACTCAAGGCTTGTGCAAAAAACACCGATATTACAACAATTTGGTTGGCAACATTATAGATACCAATATCAGTATCAGAACAGAATACTTTTAAAATAAACGGACTTACATTTAAAAATAGCAAATTTCCCCAATGTAAAACCATAAAGGATAGATTATCGTTATTGCCTGATTTTGCACTTTTATATCCTAATTTGGATGCATTTAGAATATATACTAATATCGTAAAGCAACTTAAAATTACGAGCATCATGAAAACTATAGTACTAAAATCAGTATTGGGTTCAAAAATATAATATCCAACACAAGCTAAAATGATCAGACGAAGGCAAAGCTGATTGAGGTTAGCCCATGAAACACGTTTTTCAGATACGTAGTATGCTTGTATCAGGTTTGCAAAAAAATAAGGAAACATGAATAAAGATGCATAAAGCTCCATATTATTAAATCTAGAAGGAAACCAAAGACAATAACCCGCGAAAACTACACCAACTAAAAGCAGAAAAATAGTACCTTTGTGAAGGTATCCATTCATAATATTGAAGACATACTTGCTCTTTTCAACACCCTGTTTTTGGGTCCACCCCCAACTTTTTGAGAGCACACCCCCACCAGCTCCAAAAGTTGCAATTGTTGCTAATACTGTTGCTGTTGTAATTGTTGCAAATGCCCATTGGCCAAATTGAGTTTGGTTTAGATGGTTGGTCAGTAATACCGTAGTGACAAGAGCAGTTAATTGACCAAGTCCCTGAGTGAACATGGATAAAAGGGATTTTAGAATAAGATCATTTTTCAAGAGTTTTTTAATCACTCTGATACCTACTATAAAACAAAAAATAATACTATAAATATCAAATGAATCCAACATTAATTAAGCAAACTTTATTAATAGTTTTAATTTAATATTTGAAATTTAATTACAAAAGAGTAAAATTTATCTTTTTAATTGATCTGGAATTTTTAAATGTTTAAACCTGAACTCTTATCGCCGGCTGGTTCATTAAAAAATATGAGATATGCTTTTGCTTATGGTGCTGATGCTGTTTATGCAGGCATACCTCGATATAGCCTAAGAGTTCGTAACAATGAATTTGACATTGATAGCTTACATCAAGGCATTATTGAAGCACATAAACAAAATAAAAAATTTTATGTTGTATGTAATATTCAGCCGCATAACACTAAAATTAAAACTTTTGTCAAAGATATAGAGCCTATTATTAACATGAAACCGGATGCTTTGATTATGTCAGATACTGGTTTAATTATGTTAGTAAAAGAGCATTTTCCAGAAATGCCTATTCATTTATCAGTACAAGCGAATGCTGTTAATTGGGCAACTGTAAAGTTTTGGGGACAATACGGTATTGAGCGAGTAATTGTTTCAAGAGAGCTTTCAATTAAAGAACTCAAAGAAATTAGAGAGCATTGTCCTGATGTTGAGTTGGAAATTTTTGTTCATGGAGCATTGTGTATGGCTTATTCTGGACGATGCTTATTGTCAGGGTATATGAATAAGAGGGACTCTAATCAAGGTACTTGTACGAATGCTTGTCGTTGGAAGTATAATGTGAATGACGCAAAAGAAGATGATAGTGGAAATATAGTTTCAGCTTTTGATCCTAAATTAGAACATCAAACTAAAATTGGCGTTGTTACGGAACAACACCGTCCAAATGAACCTATGAGCGTTCTCGAGGATGATCATGGAACTTACATTTTTAATTCAAAAGATTTGATGGCTGTTCAACATATTGAGGAGTTATCTAAAATAGGGATTCATTCTTTCAAGATTGAAGGTCGAACCAAGTCTTTTTATTATTGTGCAAGAACAGCTCAAGTATATAGGAAAGCCATTGATAATGCAGTTCATGGTAGACCCTTTGATCCAGAAAACATAATTGAGTTGGAAGGATTGGCTAATCGCGGGTACACGGATGGTTTTCTTAAGCGACATAGTGCAAGAGAATTACAAAACTACAAATCTGGTTATTCTATGTCGCAGACACAACAATTTGTTGGTGAGTTTACGGGTAAATTCCATGACAATTTTGCTGAGGTTTTTGTTAAAAATAAGTTTTGTGTGGGAGATAGCCTAGAAATCATGACACCTAAAGGGAATCTGAAGATTATTGTAGACAAAATATACAGTCTCAATGGTGAAAATATCAATCAAGCTAAGGGTTCAGGGTATAAAGTTTTATTGCCCATTCCTGATAATATTGATATTCAATATGCGCTTTTAATAAAACATATGGCTTAGATATGTCTTTGTTGATAACTGATAAATGTATTAATTGTGATATGTGTGAACCTGAGTGTCCTAATGAGGCAATTTCTATGGGTGAAAACATCTATGAAATTAATAAAAACTTATGTACGCAGTGTGTTGGACATTATGATATGCCAACTTGCCAAGATGTGTGTCCTATAAAAAACTGTATTATCATAAATCCCGATCATAAGGAAAGTCGAGAAGAGTTGTATGACAAATATGTAATTATTCAAAATATTGTCGAATAATTTTTACTAATATTTTTTTTAATTATTAAAAATTATGTTTAGACTCAATTTTTTATGTTTAAGGTGTTTTTAACATATTTTTTTCCAACCAAATCACTTTAAGTGATGTTGTTTATATTCATTGTGATATTTCAAATATTTTATCCCTAAATGCCAAGCTCATCCCTAAAAACTGGAACTTTATCACTAATTACATCCATTTGGCACAAAAGTCCTAGAAAAACATTAAAAATAACAAATAATGTAAAATAACGAATGAAAAAACTGGACAAGGGTGGTTAAATTTTGTACAGTACCTTTTCAAATATGAAAACTTTAGTTTTAATTTTGAGGACATATGATTAAATCTTTTACTCTTATAATTTCTTTTTTACTTTTGATTAACTCTTATTTTGCAAATGCGGATACAAATAAAGGTGCAGCAAAGACTAAAGTTGTAGTTCAGACTTTGGAGTCCACATCTTATCAACCTACTTTTTCAACTTATGGCGATGTTAAAAATGATTCAGTTAAAATTAAATCAAGCTCAGCTAATTCAAAAAAAATATTAGGTATATATTTTAAAAATGGTACGAAAGTTAAGAAAGGCGACTTATTGATTCAACTCGATAACAGACAGGAAATTGCAGATCTTGCAGCTTTAGAAGCAGAGGTAGCGAATACCAAATTTAGATATGAGAGTTTAAAAAAATTGTATGATAAAAAATTGTAAGTTTGGGTGATTTAAATAAAGCTAAAGCACTCTATTTAGGGGCAAAAGGAAGAATGGAGATCAAAAAAAGCGATCTCCAAGATCTTGAAATTAGAGCTCCTATCTCCGGCGTAACGACAGCATCTCCATTCCATGATGGTGATGTGGTAACAACTGATGATACATTATTAAGTATATATAGCCCTTCTGGAATGTATGTTGAATATTCTCTTCCTGCGTATTATAAAAGTAAAATCAAATTGGGAGAAGATGTGGCGCTTGAAGTGATGGACCATTCTCAAAAAATCAAAGCACAGGTAAGTTATATATCACCTGATATATCGGATGGTATGATTACAGTTCAGGCAGCATTTGACAATAATCTGGATTTATATTCAGGAGAAAAAATTAGAATAACACAGACCATTGGCAAATACGATGTTTATGCAATTCCCCAAGCAAAAATGGATGTTAGTTGCACAATATTTCCAAGTAATTCAACTTCGACTCAGACAGTCAAAATAATTGAAAATGGCACCGTCGTTTATAAAAATATAAAGTTATTTAATACAGATGATATTCCTTTTCAGGATGGGGAATATCGTTTTTACAGTACAAGTGGAACAGATATCAAGCCAGGTTCAGAGTTAGTTCTCAACTGTGAAAGTCCTGTTTTTAAGGGCAGTAAGGTAGAAATAAGTAAAAAATATAAGTCGCCTGAAATAATTAGAGGGTAATGGAATGAAATTATCTGAAATATGTGTAAAAAGACCAGTGTTTACTATTGTGATCACACTGATTCCAATTCTTTTAGGTTTTATAGTATTTACAAATGTACCGGTTAAATTTGCTCCTTTTTTGGGAACTGCTACGATAATTATTCAAGTCAATAATGTCGATGGTATGTCTGAAGAACAAAAAAATAAGACTGTTATGAGGCCTATTCTTAACACCTTGGGCACAATCAAAGGTATCGAAAAGACAACCTCCAGTACTCAAAAAAACCAAATTTCGTTAGATATTTCTCAAGATGTTGATATTGATGACACAGTAACTCAAGTGAATAATAAAATAAATGAAATTAAGGATGACTTGCCAGCTGGTGTCGCAACTGTGGTCGCTAAAAGTAGTACACAGGGGATGATGGATGAAATTATTATAAGTAAATCAGATAGTCTGCCATTTATTCCATTTATTAATGATTATAATTTGAGAATCCCAGATTTATTCAATCAAATAAATGATGTTGGTGCAGCCAATAATGTAGTTATTGGTTATCAAAATTTTATTATTAAATTAAATCCGTTTAAATTGGCTTACTTTAATTTGACTATAGATGAAATGATTTCACAGGTAAGGGATGATATCGCAAGAGATGGATTTCAAACAACATATTTGAGTCAAACAGATGCGCCTTTTAAAGTTAGGGCAATGAACGATAGTATCGATACATTGAAGGACACAATAATACATATCCCTAACTCAGATAAAACAATTCTCTTAAAAGACATAGCAGACGTTTATCAGGGTAAGATTAACTCTGATGCAAAGGGCACAATTGATCCGATAGTTACAGTAGACTTTAAGGGGGTTAAAGATATTGCTGCTCTATTGTTATATCAGTCAAAAGATAATAAAACTAATCTTTTAAATATGTCTGAACAGACGGGTCAATTAATTCAAAAACTAAATAAACAAAGCCCTTCAATTCAAAGCTTTAAATTGTATTCTAAATCAGATACTTTAAAAGAGGTAATTCATAGCGTAGTAGAAACATTAATAATTGCATTTATTTTAGTAGTTATCGTTATTTATATGTTTCTTGGAAAAGTTAAAGCTACATTTATTCCTTTAATTACAGTACCGACGTGTTTGCTCAGTACTATATTAATTATTTATGTTGGAGGATTCAGTTTTGACCTATTTACTCTATTAGCTTTGCTATTAGCGATTGGCTTAGTTGTGGATGATGCAATTATTCTAGTCGAGGCTGTTGATGCTGGAATAGAAAAAGGCATTAAACCATTTGAAGCAACTTACCTTGCAATTAAAAAAGTAGCTTTTAGTATTATTACTATGTCCTTAACACTTGCATCAGTATACATTCCTCTCGCGTTTACAAATATGATTACAAGTCCTGCACTTGTTGAGTTTGCAGTTGTTTTAGCAGGCTCTGTTTTAATTTCAGCCTTTGTGGCATTAACGCTTACACCAATGATGTGTGCTCGTCTATTGTCAGCTAAAAGTAGCAAGGTTACTGAAAAAATAAATCAGACACTTAATTATACGACAAAGATGTATTCGCAAGGTGTATCTTTTGTATTATCGAGGCGATTACTCTTTATAAGCTTGGTGATTTTAGGCTCATTGAGTTTTTTCGGAGTCATCAAACTGGTTTCAATTGAAAATTTAACCAATGAAAAAACAGGAGTTTATCTGGTTCAGGGCACTTATCAAGGAACAGACTTACAAAAAAATGAAATGCAAAAGCAGTTTAATGTATTTAAGAAGGCCTTGTTGCCTTTTAAAAATAAGTTTAAAAGAAGCCTTTTGTGGTCGGAAAGTATGAATCCAATGGGGGTCCTTATCTTAAAAGATGGAGTGGATCAAGATAAGCTTATGAAAAACATTCAATCTGCTGTTACTAATTCAGGTTTTAAAGACGTCTTTACTTATGCTGTTCCCCCTATAGACATTACTACTTCGGGCCCGTCAAAAGAACCAAATAATCAGCTTACCTTTAATTTACAGAGCTCTGGTAGTGTCCAAAATTTGTATAGACAGACATCTCAAATCATGAAAGGAATCAAGAATATTAAGGGTGTAACCAATGTTCAAGGGGATGATAATTATAATGCAAAGCTTGTAAGTAATTTTGTTATCAATAAAGATTTAGTAAGAAAATATAAAGTAAATGAAAGTAAAATCTATGATGCTATAAAAGTTTCATCAGGGGATTATATGTTTCCAACAAAAATCAAAACAGATGATTTTGTTATGAAGTTATATATGTCGGTGGAATCCAGGTATTTTAATAAACCTATCGATCTTTACTCAATCCAAGTCCCTAACGCTGATGGTAAGCTGATTCCACTAAGAAGCTTGGGCGCATTCAAAACAGAAGGGAGTCCAAAGAGCATTGAAATGACCAATAGTATCATAACCAATCCTTTGACAGTTACATTTGCTGACGGTATAAGTTATGTCGAAGGCATGAAACTTTTAAACAAAAATATGCCTAATATTTTACCAGAGGGTATAAGTTACGATTATACAGGACAAGCCGAACTTTTGACTGAAAACTCATCATCATTTGGCTATGTCATATTAGCATCGTTTCTTGTAATCTATTTACTTTTAGCAGCTCAATTTGAAAGTTTTAAAGATTCATTTATCGTATTGTTTAGTGTTCCCTTAACTTTAGTTTTAACGTTGTGGTGTTGTTATTTGGCAGGTGTTGCTTTAAACATATATGCTATTCTGGGATTAGCTACTTTAATCGGTCTTACTGCTAAAAATGGAATATTGATTACAGAATATGCAAATCAACTCTTATCAGAAGGAAAAGAGGGTAAAGTTGCAATTTATGAAGCTTTAAAAGAAAGATTTAGACCCATACTCATGACATCTCTTGTCATGATAGCGGGAGCAATTCCATTAATGTTCCAAGCTGAAAATATCAGAGTTTTAATGCATGATATCGGTTTTGTTATTGCTATAGGAGTAACTATCGGAACCATTTGTTCTTTATTTGTGGTACCTTTGATGTATTGTCTAATTAAAAGAATTAAATTTTAATTAAAAGATCTCAAAAAAATAAAGTTCTCTATTTGTGATAAAAGATAGGGAGCTTTTTATTTCTAAAGTTCACTTTTAAATATCCTTTATGTATAAATTATACTTTCAACATAGGTAAGTTCCATATTTTGGTTTAAAGTACAATCATGTTATATGAGATAGGATATTTATGGTAATAGGCTTTTTACAAAAATTACGGTAAAAACAATAGATTTGGAACGATGTTCTAGACGAGTGCTTGGGGTTAGCATTGCAATTTTCGTATATTTTGGAATTGTAGTACTATTTTCTCCTAGAACAACTGATTAAACAAATGTTGCAAGTACTTCAATATTTTGATTTATAAACCCTGAATTAGGTTTAAATTTATTAAGATAAAGTAATTATCTTTGCTGAGTGTGGTGTTTATTATTTTTTTGATTTTGTTTCGATGTTTTATGGTTATATTGCAGAAATTTACCAAAAAATAAAATTATGGTAAAGGTTGCACTTAACATTCTAGTAATAAATAGCCTTTCATAGATTTGCACTTCGATATTTTATTGGGAGCTTCTTATTTGGTGGTCGTCAAAAAAATTTATCAGAAACAATTGGTTATATTTATTAACTGTGGATTATTAAAATTTTTAGGCGAGAATTAAGAAATAGATTAACAAAGGATCTTGATGATGGTTTGTTTGAAATAAAATAAAAAAAGCCCAAAAAAGTCATCTTACCAATTTATTTTTTGAGCTTTAAATATTATTAATTAGATGTTTTTGGGGACTTACTTACTGCTTTAATTGAAAAGTAAAATAATATCGCAATTGCTAGTGCAGCTATTGCCATAACATAGAAAATTTCAGAGTATAAGTGGTTTGTCATCAAAGGGTTAGTTTGATTAGATGACTCACTTGCAAGTGCATAATTAGAAATTGGACCTGATAAATTGATACCAAATGCAACATTTAAAAATAAGTAACCCGTAAATAAACCTTGATGTTGGGGCTCTAACATTTCTCCTGCCATGGCAAAATTTACAGGATTTACTTGGACTTCACCTGCCGCCACTATTAATAAAAGTAAAATTGGAAAAATGACACTACTTAAACCATAACTGTTTGACAAGAAAACACCAAGAGGGATCATTAAAAAAGCTAAGACATAGCTTAGAAGACCACGAGTTACATACGTAGCAGGAGCTGTTTTAACTTTAGAGTTTTTCATTATTGCCGCAAAAACAAAGCCAAAGATAATAACACCTAAACTTTCAAACATATTGATAGTCGCCGGTTGCATTTCTATACCAAATAAAGACTTATTGGTATTATACTCTACAAAACTTTCAAGTGCTGTTGATTGAAGCCCTTGAACACAGGCAAAAAGCATGGTACCGACCATAAGTATCATATATGTAAAAATCTTGATGCGGTATTCTTTTTGTTGCTGAAAAGCAAATTTAATTAAGTAAATCACCATTAAGATGAACGATATGTTTACAACCCAAGAACCAAAATTAGGGTAGTGCATTAAAAATAATGCAAAGACTAGACAAGCTATCACGATGATAGGTGTATAAAAAAATCTCTTAGAAGAATTAAAGAAATTTAATGAGTAGCTTGTATCCTTGTCTTTAACATGTTTCCATAAACCTAAGTGAAGCCCCATCGCAATTATCATGCAAATTGCAGCAAAAATGAAGGTGGGTGCATATTGATTTTGACCTTGTAGATAACCAGCAATTAAAAATGTTATTAAAAAGCCGATATTCATAAAACTATAGTTTACTGCAAAAGCTTGTCTTCTTTTGTTATCGTTAGGTTTAAATAACTGAGTAAGCATCATATTAATACAACTAACATTTAAGCCTGAGCCTGTTATGAATGTAGCCATTCCTAACAGGACAATGCTATGGTTATTAATTGCAATAAGTAATAAACCAATAAATTGTAATGCCAAACTTATAAAAAATAATCCACGGAAACTTATATATCTTCCGCCAACTGCTCCACCTAAGAAGTGATATAAAAAATTAATCGCAAAAAAACTTGCCGTTAAAGTATTAGCTTCTGATTGCGCCATACCTATATGCTGAGTCAAATAAAAGTTTAACAAGCCCATCAAGGCCGCATAACCAACTGTTGAAAAAAGTTGGATTATGTTAATCAATAAAACACCTTTGGGCATTTCGCGATAATTTATCATTTTTATACCTATTTAATAACTTTTTATTATTCGAAACCAACAATCATAATCTTTTTTATTCTGATTGTCATATTATTTTCATATAATAAAATATTATTAATATGACACAATTTTAAATGACGACAAGGATTCAGTAATGATAATAAGTATGGAAGAAAAAAAACTTTTAGAATGTATGTATGACTTACAACAGAAACATCAATTAGGTAAGGATGTTTTCGAATATCAAGACTTACAAAACTCATCGGGTTTAGAAGAACAAGAGTTTGAACTAGATTTACATAAATTAATTGAAAATGGCTTTGTTTACATATTGAATAATGGTAAGAGTGTTCTCAGTGCTTATGTTATTTTAACTAAAAAGGGGGAGACTTGGTGCCAAGAAAATTTAACTTAAAAAAATTGAGATTAACTTCAAGTTACATTTTTATTACTACTTAATTGACAGATTAAGTTTTATGACTTTCACTTAATGTACCAATTTTATTAAGGGCTAGCGTTATGAGTGGTGTAACACAAGAACTACATTCAAATCAAGAATATAAGAAAATTGTATACTTTATTGCTTTGATTGCAGCTTTAGGTGGACTTTTATTTGGATTAGATCAGGGCTTTATTGCTAATTCTTTAAAAACAATTTCAACTACATACAATTTAGAAACGACACAGCAAGAAAACTTTTCTGGAGTTTTAGCCACAGGTGGTGTGCTTGGGGCATTATTAAGTGGTTTTTTTGCGCGTTTTTTGGGTAGAAAAAAAACCATTGTTTTGGCAGGATTTCTTTTTACAATAGCATCTTTAATTTCTGCTTTACTACCCAGCTATTGGCTTTTACATTTATGCAGAGCGGGTTTGGGATTTGCAGTAGGTATTGCCTCTTTTACTGTGCCTTTATATCTTTCAGAAACGTCTCCAAAAAGTTTAAGAGGTAAATTTGGCTCTTACTTCCAGCTCATGCTTGTTATAGGTATAATGTCCATTGCATACATAAACGTTGCAATTGTTAAGTTGTTCGGTGAAACGGCTCAATCTATGGTAATTATGTACGGAGTTCTAACTCTTTTTTCACTGATTATGTTTTTAGGTGCCTTTATATTACCAGAAAGCCCAAGGTGGCTTATTTTGAAAGGTAAAGAAGATGAAGCCTATAAAGTATTACAAAGAATAAGAGTTAGCAAAGAAGAGATTGATGAAGACATCAAAGAAATCGAGGAAGCCGCTCAAGTTAAAGTTGCATCATTTGAAATGTTGTCAAAAGGCTTTTTTTGGAAGGTTTTGTTAATAGGTATTGCAAGCCAAATGTTTCAACAGTTAGTAGGTATCAATGTGATGATATACTACGGCCCACAAATACTAGGCGATGCAGGATTCACAGGCCTACTTGGTGAGCTATTTATACCCACAATTAATTTATTAGCAACTTTTATAGCAATTAAATATATTGATAAACTCGGAAGAAGAACATTATTGTATATTGGTGCAACTATTATGCTAATCACTATGTTAGTTGCAGGCATATGTTTTTACATTATAAATGCTGAACCAGACGCAAGTCATTCTCTAGTTAAAATTTTGTTGGTTATTTCATTAGGCTTATACATTGTTGGCTTTGCAAGTTCATGGGGGCCAGTAATTTGGGTTTTCTGCTCTGAAATATTTCCTCTCAAAGGCCGTGAAATCGGTATGACAATTACAACAATGGTTAATTGGACTTTTGCTTCACTGGTAATAAGTAATGCATTGTCATTTATGAAAATTTACGGTCAAGCTAATTTGTTTTTCTTATTTGCAGCATTCTGTGTCGGTTGTCTTGTGTTCTTGAAGCTCTTTATTCCTGAAACAAAAGGAGTCAGCCTTGAAAAAATAGAATCTGATCTTGAAAAAGGTATTAAGTTAAACAAAATAGGTAATAACTAACCTCATAAGAGCCTTCTTTATCATTTTAAGAAGGCTAACCTTTTCTCATTTACATTTTCTTTTTAGATCTTCGTCACTTATTTCATATATAAAAATAATATTTTATTGCATTTCTTTGGCTAAGTAGAGAGTATGTATCGAAACGTTTTTATAGCGATTTTAATAATAATTTTACAAATAAAGGGAATGTGATGAGTACTACTACAATAGGTTCAGCTAAAGTTGAATCAAATAGTCAAAAGGGGATAGTTTATTTAATAGCTCTTATTGCTGCATTAGGTGGACTTCTTTTTGGCTTAGACCAAGGTTTTGTTGCAAATGCGTTATCTACGATTAGCGCACATTATAATTTGTCTACCGCTGAAAAAGAACATTTTACAGCCATTTTGAGTGTAGGTTGTATGATTGGTCCAGCCGTTGCGCTGTTATCTAATCGATTTATAGGTCGAAAATATACAATCATTATTGCTGGCTTTTTATTCGCAAGCATGTCTTTGATTTCTACGATGGTGCCAAGTTATGAAGTTTTATTTTATGCTAGATTATTACTTGGAGTAGCTGTTGGGATTGCAGCTTTCACTGTGCCTATCTATTTAATCGAAACCTCCCCTAAATCAAAAAGAGGAACTTTTGGAACATATTGGCAACTTATGATTACTGTCGGTATTTTTGCAGTATCATTTATTAATAGCTATATTACAATGAGTTTTGGTGAAACGGTTCATTCTCTAGTATTAATGTATGGCGTTCTATCTTTCTTTTCTGTGCTTATGTTTGTCTGTGTTTTAGTTATTCCAAAAAGCCCAAGATACCTAATGCTCAAAGGGAAAAGAGAAGAGGCACTTCAGGTTTTAAGAAGAACAAGAAACTCTGAGCAAGAAGTTAACGAAGAATTGGCTGAAATTGAAGAAGCTACCAAAGTTAAAACAAGCTTTATTAGTTTTTTAACAAAACCGTTTTTTTGGAAAATAGTTGCTTTATGTGGTGTTTTACAGTTTTTCCAACAAACTACAGGAATAAATGTTTTCATATATTACGGACCATCAATTCTTGAAAAAGCTGGTTTTGCTCATGGACTTTTCACGCAAAACATCATATATATTGTGAATATGTTGGCTACTTTCATTGCTGTTAAATATATTGACCAAGCTGGAAGAGTAAAATTATTAACAGCAGGTGGTATTTTAGTTGTGCTCTCATTACTTTTAGCTGCTTTTTCTTATAATCATATTGTTGCGGGTGCAGCTTTAGGTTTATATGGATACATGTTTTTGGCGGCCACGCTATTATTCATTGTAGGTTTTGCATGTTCATGGGGTCCAATTACATGGATTTTAGTAGCAGAACTATTTCCACTTAAATCCAGAGAATTAGGTGTTACTCTATCAACAATTGCAAACTACTTTGGTAACACAATTGTAGCTGGTACAAGTTTGACTTTAATGTCTGCATATGGAACCTCTAATTTGATGCTGATTTTTGCGGTTATTACTGTAGTAGCTCTTATTGTTGTTAAGAAATTCTGCCCTGAAACTAAAGGGGTTAGTATTGAAAGTATTGAGAAGAAATTTGAGTCTGGTACACCTATTAAAAATGTAGGTATTTAAAAAATTTATAAGGTGTTCAGGAAACTGAACACCAAGAAAAATTTTAATTCAAAATTTTTACATAAATATATAAATTTGTTTCTACAAAAAATCTTTTAACCAAAATAAAATTCTCTAAAATATAAAAATACCATATAAATTTTCCTTTTTTTTCTTAACTCATGAATAATTAGAAAATTCATTCTTGTTTTAGCAAAAATATACACAACTTTTTTTTTTAAATATTTATGTAATTTGCATAAATTATTATTTTTTTATGTAAAAAAAATGTTATTATGAGAGTGTTGTAATAATTAAATTCTATCAACAATAAAAACAATAAAAACAATAAAAACAATAAAAACAATAAAAACAATAAAAACAATAAAAACAATAAAAACAATAAAAACAATAAAAACAATAAAAACAATAAAAACAGTAAAAATAATAAAAATAATAAAAATAATAAAAATAATAAAAATAATAAAAATAATAAAAATAATAAAAATAATAAAAATAATAAAAATAATAAAAATAATAAAAATAATAAAAATATAAAAATATAAAAATAAAATACAAACAATATAAACAGGATAAATAAATGACGGATATTAGAGAAGATCAGAGCGATACTTTAAATATTTTTTATAAAATATTAATCATATTTAATATTATTATGGCCGGATTATTATTTTTTTTATGGCTTCCCATTGGATCACATATCGATAATCTTGATATGCTGACAACCAGTCAACTTGACCAAACTTATCACGAAGAAAATTTACTTGCTTTAATGTGTGGTTTCTGGTTTGTAGTAAATTTATTGGGAATATTTTTGATTAAAATTTTAAAATCAAAAAGCAAGAGATAATTTTTTTTAGCATTTAGTCTTCCAAATAAATATTTGCTATATTTAACTTTGGCGAGTGTTTTATGAAAATTGAACATTTAATTCATTTTAAATTTTTAATCTAAAAGGTCGTAAAATGTTTGGTAAATTTATTAGAAGTAAGCTGGATGTTATGAATGTGCCACAACTCAAGGCACATTGCGATATACCATGTAAGATATATGATCCGCACCATGCTCAAGTTGCTGTATTGACAATGATTAGAATGATTGATCTTATTCAGGAGTTGAATGGAAAGGATTCATTAAACATAACTGAACAAACAAGATTAATTCGCTTTGTCAGTCAGAAAGAAGAGCATGGTGTGATATTAAAAAATGAAATCAGAGTCATTTGGGGGGATTATTTTAAAACGCCACAATTTGAAAAATTTCCTGAAATACATGAATTGACTCATTCTATAATGCTCTTGACCTCTAAAGTAAAACAAGAAATTAATCGTGATGATGCTCTTGAGCTTTTGAAAAAAGTGAACCGTTTTTCTGAAATTTTTTGGTTAACCAAAGGGGTTAAGGTTTATGAGGCAGTATCACCCTATCCACCATCAGAAAATGTTGTATATCCAGATTTAAAAAAATAGGTTTTTTTGTATTTTTAAATTATACAAAATATCTGGTAGTAGCATGCAACCAGCTCTAAAGGATGGTGATTATGTTTTGGCTGTAAAACAGCCCAGATTTATTAAACCATCAGTTGGAGCTGTTTATGGATTTAATCATGACTCACTAGGACTAATTGTTAAAAGGCTAGCTAGTTTCGATAAAAATATTCTTAAGTTTAAGGGCGATAATAAAGAAAGTTTATCATCTGAAGAGATTGGTGAATTTAAATGGTCACAAAAAAAAACGCTTTATCGCATAATATTTCGGGTATAATAATTATTTTCTTAGATCATTAAAGTTATGAGTTATAGCTATTTTAAATAAAAAGACGTGTCCTTATGAATAATTCATTTATCAACAGATTAACTAAATTGATTTATAAAAATCATCGATATCTTCATGCTTTTAAGACATCTTTAGCTTGTCTAATAGGGTTACTTGCTTATCGGCTATTTTCTGTTGAGCATGGACAATGGATTATTATTACAATTGCAGTTGTCATGGGTTCTCAAATCACAGTTGGCTCTGGAGAAGAAAAATCAATAGCAAGAACTTTTGCTACAATTATTGGTGCACTTGCTGGTGGGCTTTTTTTATTGTGTGGCTTCGTTGGACAAATCTATTATGAGTTACTGGCTTTGTTTATTGTGTCATTAGGCTTTGCCTATTTGGCAGGAAGTAAAAAATACTCTTATGTTGGAATTCTTGGTACAGCTACTTTCGTAATTGTTGGGTTGTCACATTCTTTTCATTCGGGTGTTTCAGACGGGATGATGAGAGCGCTGGACATTCTTCTGGGCGTAATTATTAGTATCGTCATAAACCGTCTTGTTTTCCCCATATATGCAAGAAAAGAGTTATTGGCTTCAATGGCAGGCACAATTGATAAATTTAGATTGTTAATACTAGATTGTTTTAGTTTAAACAGAAGTTTTACACAACTTGAAAGCTCAAAATATGAAATTCAACAAACATCTGGTATAAGTAGTTCATTTTTAAAACAATCAAAATTATTAAATGAAAGTGATTCGTATCTAGAAAAAATTCATTTTAAATTAAATTTAAAAGAAGCAGAAGAATTAATATTAAATTCTAAAAAAGTATTTCGGCAAACTTTAGCAATGAGATATACATTAAGCTTATCAGAAAAAAGCTCTATTTGGTTAAAAAGTCTTAATGAGGTAAAGTTGTTTTTGGAGCATGTTAATTTGTTTTTTGAATATTGTTCTCATAAATTATTAACCTATCCCTATGATGATAGAAGTTTTATCTTACAAGATAAAACTTTAAAAGATTTATTAGAGGTAATAGAGGTTGAAATAAAAATAAAAAAAGAAAATGAACATATACATCTTTATGCATTTATACATTCCTTAAAATATTTTTGGAAAGAAATTAAAATATTAGATACGAATATAAAAAAACTAACTATTATAAAAAATTAGGTTTAATTTTTTGTGGAAAATAAAGTTTTATTAAGTTCAATAAGTTGCAACGAAACAGCAGATTTCAATTTTGCTTCTGATAATGATAATTTTATTTTAGTTGGCAAATCTTCTAAAGGGTTTAGTTTTACTTTTGATCTTACATTTGAATTATTGGTTATCTTTGTAAATAGATTTTTTATGTCGTCGATACCTAACGGTGTGGTGATATCTAATTCAAACATAAGATTGCAAAAACAATACCATTTATAGGGCAATTTACCTAAACCTAAAAGTAGTTTAAGTTGTACACTATTATCGTTTAAAGGGCCATTGTTCAAAAACAATGGCTCTACAATAAATTGAGTTTCATAATTTTGAGAATTATTCAGATAATATTTAACAGCTTTAAAAATCAAACTGTCTAAAATATGGATAGCTATTTGAATAAAATCATTAATATTTTCATGTTCTTCTAAGGTTTCTAAAATCTCACTTTCACATGATGGCTCATTTATATTCTTCATGTTATTTTAATTTTTTATAAATTTTATAAATTTCCTTAGATATTAATGAGTCTTTTTCTAGACCAGTAAACTGTGATAAAGTTTCAAGGAAACCGTGACCATCGATAGCCTCTTGAAGTTTAATTGATTCATTATCGTTGGGGTTATCGTAGTGAAAAGCTGCAGCAATACCGTGCAATAAAGCATTATTAGGCAAAGCAAATTCAATAGTACCACTTAACGGTTTTATCAGTCTTTCATTTGGACTTAGCTTACGCAATGGTTCACGTCCAACTCGCTTAACATCATCATTTAGGTACGGATTGTGAAACCTTTCAAGAATTTTATGGATATAATTAATATGCTTAGTTCTGTCAAAACCATATCTTTTGATCAGAACTTCGCCACTTTCTTTCATTGCATTTGTTACAATTGTTTGAATTTCGCTGTTTTGAATAGCTTTGTCAATAGTTGAAAAATTTTTTAAATTACCTAAATAAGCTGTAATTGCATGGCCTGTATTTAAAGTAAAAAGTTTTCTTTCAACGTAAGATAATAAATTATCAACACATTTTATACCATGGATCTTAGGAATGTCACCATAAAATTGATTTTCATCAACAATCCACTCATAAAAGGATTCAACAGTTACATCAAGTGTATGTTTATCAGATTCTATAGCTGGGGGAACAATCCGATCAACAGCTGAATCTACAAAGCCAATATTTTTAACTAATTGTTTGTTGGATAAATTTTGAATTACTAAAGACTTGAGATGAGAAGATGCTTTTAACATATTTTCGCATGCAATAATATTTAGTGATTTTTCATTTTTATATTTATTTCTGTATTCAATACCCTTAGATATAACAGGAGCAATAAATTTAAGAACATTAGGTCCAACAGCTGTGGTGATTAAATTAACCTCATTAAAGAGTTTTATAACATTGTCTGAATTAGAATTTAATGCGGAGATATTTGTTACTTTATCTTGATATGTTTCGTCTCCAACAACGTTAACTATATATTCTTTATTATTATTAATTAAATCAATAACAGGTTGATTTACGTCAACAAAAATGACCTCAAACCCTGATTCTGATAGTAGTTTACCTATAAATCCTCTACCAATATTACCAGCACCAAAATGCAATACTTTCATAAGTTCTCCAAATTATTACTCATTATTAGGTTGTAAAATATTTAAAACATCTGTTTTTTGATGTGTGTTCTTCAATATTTCTAAACTATTTTCATCATCTAATGCATTGGTTATAGAGGACAAAATTTGGATATGGTTATCTCCTTGTGCGGCAATACCGATGACAATATTTGCTATATCTTCTTCATCATCTCCCCACTGAATACCGTTAGGAAATTGACAGAATAAAATACCTGTGTGTTTGATAAATTCCTTAGCTTCAATAGTGCCATGAGGAACGGCTATGGATTCACCCAAATAAGTAGAGACTAATTTTTCTCTGGCATGCATTCCTTCTACATATTCTTCTGATACATAGCCTAAGTTTACAAGCTGTTCACCGATGAAATTAATAGCATCCTCTTTGTTACTTTCTTTTCTTTGAAGAAAAATATTTTTCTCAGAAATTTGGAAACATTGCTCTTGATCTTGCTCTTCTTCATGAGATTTGTCTAAATTATCTTGCGCTGTTTTATGAGAGCCAAAAGATAGAATCTTCTCTATTAATTCATCATAGAAACTATTATCTAAAAAGTTATTCAGTGATAGGTGGTGCGCATGGTCAGCAGTTTCTTTAGCTCTTGGCGTCAGATCTTTGTGTGTGATTACAAGATCTGCATCTTTGGGTATATCATTAATTGCAGTATTATATGACTCTATTTCTATATTTTTATTATTTAATTTTTTCTTTAATAATCCGGCACCCATTGCACTGGATCCCATACCTGCATCACACGCTACAATAATTTTCTTGATGGTCGAGTAATCAATTTCTTGATTCGGGACACCCTTGGATTCATTTTTGAGGTTTTTCATTTTATTTTGAGCCTCTTCCAAGTTATCCTCTTTAGAACTTTTTTCTAATTTTAATAAAATTGAAGAAATGATAAAAGAGACTGCAGCAGAGCATATTACTGATAATATAACACCAATATAAGAACCTTTTGGTGTCATTAAAAGAACTGCAAAAATTGATCCAGGAGATGCGGGAGCAATTAATCCAGCTTTAAATATTGTTAAGATAAATACATTTGTCATTCCACCAGCAATTAATGCTAATATCAATCTTGGTTTCATTAAGACATAAGGGAAATAAATTTCATGAATACCCCCGAAAAATTGTATAATGATGGCGCTTGGAGCAGTCTGTTTTGCTGTGCCTTTTCCAAAAAACATATAAGCTAAAAGCATACCAACACCAGGACCAGGATTAGCCTCTATTAAGAAAAATATTGAATGACCAAGATCCTTGGCTTGTTGTATTCCAATAGGTGTAAATATACCTTGATTAATAGCATTATTTAAAAATAATATTTTTCCTGGCTCTACAAATATAGATGTAAGGGGGAGTAAATTATTAGATATTAAAAACTGTACACCGAAAGTCAAAAACTGAGTTATAAGGTGTAAAAATGGAGCGACAAACTCATATGCTATCAGTGCTAATATTAATCCGATGATACCTGCTGAAAAGTTATTAACAAGCATCTCAAATCCACTTTTTATTTTTCCATCAATTAATTTATCAAAAACTTTTATGACATATCCGCCAAGAGGACCTAAAATCATTGCACCAAGAAACATAGGTGTATTTGGTGATGCAGCAATTGCACCCATGACAACAATACTTCCTACCACTGCTCCTCTTTCTTTGTAAACTAATTTTCCTCCAGTAAAGGCTAAGAGTATTGGAAGTAAATAAGTTAAAATTATAGGTACTAGTGTTTCAAAATTTTTATTTGGAAGCCACCCTGTGGGTATAAATAAAGCGGTAATCAAACCCCAGGCAATAAAGGCACCTATGTTAGGCATAACCATATTAGATAAAAATCTTCCAAAGGCTTGAACTTTGGTTTGAATAGATTTGGATTGCATTGTGTTGTGTCCTAAAATTTTTTTTTGAATGTATCACATTATAAAAATAGCTCAAATAAAGGATTATACGTGACGCATTTCACAAAAAATTATTACAAATAAAAACCTATAAGTGATCCAGATCGCACTCAATGAAAAAAAAATGGACTAAACTCGATCTTAATGTGACATTGGTCACGTTTATTTTCCCTAATATATTTTGTAAACTGTGAGTTAAATCACTTTTTGTTTGTATAAAAGATACTTTATAAAAAATGAGATCATTAAAAGTCAAACAATGAAATTTTTATATGAATTAGTTTATTTAAGTCACAAATTGAAATAATTTGTGACATTATAATCATATTCTGTATTTTAAATTTAAGGGAATAAAAATGACTGAAAAAAATCATACAGGAACATCACCAATTAAAAAAGTTAAAACAAATATAGAAAATTCAATGACTGATCATAATATTTTAAATTATGATGATTTTTTAAAGTATTCTCAAAGTGATAAAAAAGGTTTTTGGTCTTATACAGTTCAAAAATTAAATATCGTTTTTGACAAACCCTACCGGGATATTTTGAACCTTGATTTAGGTGTTCATGATGCAAAGTGGTTATATGGCTCAAGTATAAATATTGCAAAAAGTTGTTTTAATGCAGACAAACAGGATATTGCATTAATTTATGAAAATAAGCACCATCAGATTGAGCAAATGTCATATGAAGAATTAAAGCTAAAATGTATGCAGTTTGCCAATTCCTTAAAGAAACAGGGTATTTCTCCTGGTGATCGTGTTGCGATCGATATGCCAATGAACCCAGAATCTGTTATTGCTTATTTGGGAGTTATTTTATATGGTGCAGTAGCTGTTAACATAGCAGATTCATTTTCAGCTGAAGAAATAAAAACTCGTTTAAATATTACGGATGTAAAATTAGTAATAACTCAAGATGTAGTTACTAGATCTGGAAAAAAAATCGAATTATATTCAAAAGTAAAGGTTGCTGGACAGTATCCATGTGTTGTTTACTGTAACGAAGATAAAAATTTAGAACTTAAAGCCGAAGATATTTCTTGGGAAGAATTTTTGATTTCTAATTTTGAAGATATTACTCATTACTGCCCACCTGAAACAGAAATGACCATTTTATTTTCTTCGGGAACAACTGGAAATCCCAAAGCAATTCCATGGAATCATTGTACACCTATAAAATCTGCATCTGATGCATATTATCATCATGACGTACAATCAAAAGATGTCGTATGTTGGCCAACTAATTTAGGTTGGATGATGGGCCCTTGGTTAGTTTTTGCCACATTGATTAATAAAGGCACAATAGCTTTATATGACGATTCACCTTTAGATAGTCAGTTTGGTCATTTTATTGAAAATGCTAAAGTTAATGTACTTGGATTAGTTCCAAGTATTGTATCTAGTTGGTTACAAAAGAAAACAATGAATCAATTTAGATGGCAACACCTTAAATGTTTCAGTTCATCTGGTGAATGCTCTAATCCACATCAAATGAAGGAATTAATGGAACAATTTGATAATAAACCCATCATTGAATATTGTGGGGGAACCGAAACTGGTGGAGGTTATATTTCATCCACCTTAATTCAGCCTAATTTGCCCTCTTTTTTTTCTACGCCAACCTTAGGTGGAAATTTTGTAATTTTAAATGATGATGGTGAATTAAGTAAAAGGGGAGAAGTGTTTTTAATTCCTCCAATTATGGGTCTTTCAAATAAATTGATCAATGGTGACCATTTCAAAGTTTATTATAAGGATTGTCCCAAAATTGATGGACTTACTTTAAGAAGACATGGTGATAATTTAATTCAGCATACGAATGGATATTATCAGATTCAAGGTCGAAGTGATGACGCTATGAATTTAGGAGGCATAAAGGTAAGTTCCACTCAAATTGAGGAGTTAATAACAGAAATATCCTATGTAAATGAAGCTGCAGCTATAGAGCTCAGCGATAAAAGAGGTGGACCAAGTAAATTAGTAATTTGTTATGTTGGTGATAAAAACAAAAATGATTTAACTGATATGCAAAATCTAATAAAAAATAAATTAAATCCTTTATTTAAAGTAAGCTCATGTTATAACTTGGATAAACTTCCTAGAACAGCATCTAATAAAATTATGAGAAGAAAGTTAAGAGAATATTATCAGCATCAACAATAGTCATTTATAATCTTATACATTAAAGCCTCTTAGAGGCTTTAATGTATATCTTGCAACAATAAATAATTTAAATATTGGATGTTATTGATTGTTGGTCATTCATCTTTTTGGAACTTTTACTAAAGCTTAAAGAAATTATGAAGCCAATTAAATTACATAATAAGCCTAATAAAATTGGTGAAATGTTGTATGGATCATTTAAAACAAACTCCCAAACCAGACTTCCAGCAATCCCGCAAAATGCCCCAATAAAAAAATCACGCTCTTTGGCATTGACATTAAAAATTGCAGCAACAAGAGGAATTAAAATAATAGGAGACCAAAAATTATATGCCGCCAATAACAAACTTAAGACATTTTTAATTGTTAAAGCAAATATAATAGAAATGATACCAACTAAAATGGTGCTGACACGAGCCATTTTCAAAAAATTGATTTTTTCAGGACTTTTACTCATAGGCTTAACTAAATCATTTACAAAAGAAATGCTTGCCGCATTTAAAAATCCTGCCGCAGAGGATAAAATTATTGATAAAAGGGCAGCTATAATAAATCCTCGTAAACCTATTGGTAACATTTCATTGACAATAAAAGGGAAGGCTGTATTTGCATCAATTTGATTATTGCTCGCGTATGCAACTAAACCAATTCCACCAGATATTAAGAAGATAGGTATTGATACTAAGCCACTTAACAGAATACCTTTTGCTGTTTGTTTAATTGAAGACGCCATAAATAACCTTTGAACATATGGTGGTACTAAGGTTTCGCCTAACATAAAAGTTAAAAACAAGAAAACAAAAAATATCCAATCCTTTCCATTAGAAAGAAAATGAAGATAACTATGAGGTACCACTGATGTGACGTGCTGCCAACCACCAACATGATTTAATCCAATAAAAAAGGTGAGGGGTATGCCTATTAATAGGATTATGCCTTGAAACAAATCTGTAAAAACTACAGCACGCATGCCACCAAGGCTTGCATATATTAACAAAACGAGCAAACTGATCATCACACCTAAAGTGGTATTTATATTAAGTGTTGAATGAATAATCACCGTTAAAGCACCAACTTGTGCTCCTAAAATCCCCCCACAAATTAAAAGACTAAAAATTCCTGTCGCTATTTTAGCTCTTTTTCCGTATGTTTTGGCAATCATATCTCCCACTGAATAACAGTCACTATATCTACCCATTCGAGGTGCAATAATTGTTGCAACAAGAATTTCTTTTAAGCTAAATCCTAAAAGAGCTAAAGAAAAAATCATACCGTGGTTAAACACGGATGCTGCCGTACCAAAGGTATATCCTCCACCCACAAAAGTAGCTGTAAGAGTACAGAAAATTAAAAAACTAGAGAAAGAACGATGTCCAACCGAAAATATAGAAAAATCTGTTACTGACTTGCTTGATTGATAACCAATCCATAAATTTATAAGCAAAAAAAGTATAACAATACTTAGATCAATGATCATAATTTATCCTTGTAAGTTTTATTATTAATTTAAATTCATCTTGTAAAAGAAATATTAAAAAATTAATTTATACGATAAGTTGATCTTATGCTTATGAAAAGTATCATTTTTTTTGATTTTATATAATTGTTTTATAGGGTTTAAAATAAAGAAATTTGATATACAAAGAAGATAAAATAAAAGTTATACATAATTTTAAATATTAGTATTTGAGAACCATTTTAAGTTGTGACTATTAAAAATAACTATAACTTACTGATTAATATGGTAATTGTTGAATGATCCTACTAGAAGATATATGATGTGAGTAAACAATAATCAAATAATGTTATAAATCTACATGCAAACATTAAGGGCAATTATAAATGATATATCCACAAGCTTTAAAAAAGGGTGATAAAATTGGCTTTTTTTCGCCTTCTTCACCAGCAACAGTTTTTGCTCCAAATCGTTTGAGTAGAGCAAAGTCTTATCTGGAATCCAAAGGTTTTAATCTGGTAGAAGGTTCGCTCACTGGTCATTCTGATTTCTATCGTTCAGGGTCAATTTTAGAACGTGCAGAAGAGTTGAATCGATTAATACGTAACCCTGATGTGCGTTGTATTATGTCTACAATTGGAGGTTATAATAGTAATTCTTTATTACCTTATATTGATTACGAAGCCCTTAGAAAAGATCCGAAGATTATAATTGGTTACTCTGATGTCACTGCGTTGCTTTTAGCTATTTATGCCCAAACAGGACTAATCACTTTTTATGGTCCTGCATTGGTTGCATCATTTGGTGAGTTTCCTCCATTAGTTGAAGAAACCTTTCAATCATTTTTGGATATTTTATGTTCTACCTATGACTCTTACCAATACAAAATGCCAGAATTATGGACAGATGTATTACTTGAATGGGAAACTCAAGATTCTCCGAAACCCAGATATCCAAATAAATGGCAGTTTTTGGGTAATGGGCAAGTACGTGGACGTATCATAGGTGGTAATTTGAATACAATTGCAGGTATTTGGGGTAGCAAATATATGCCAGAAATTAATTCAGGTGATATCCTTTTTATTGAGGATTCTCTTAAAGGTATAGAAACTGTTGAGCGCTCCTTTGCGCATCTACTGGCTTGTGGTGTATTTGATAAGGTAGGCGCTATCATATTAGGTAAACATGAATTGTTTAATGACAAAGGAACCGGTCGAACACCACTCGATGTTTTGATTGAAGTATTAAATGGTAAAAATATTCCTATACTTTATGGTTTCGATAGTTGTCATACGCATCCTATGTTGGTAACCCCAATAGGAGTTGAGGTATCAATTAATTTTGACAGCGAAATTATTAAACTTGAAAGTCGATGGGTTCAAGAAAAATAACAAGTAATTGAATTCTTATTATAAAATTATACTGAACGAAATTATTTAAGCTTGTGTTTTATTAATGAGTTATCAAAATAAATAAGTTTTAGCTTACCGAAAGAACAAACTTTAATTTATAATGATTGGTGAAACTATTGATTGTCAGAGTTACAAATTTTGTTGACCTCTGACAATCATTAAATTAAAACTTAACTGTTATTCGACTGTAACTGCTTTAGCTAAGTTTCTCGGTTGGTCTACATCTGTACCTTTTATCAGTGCAACGTGATAGGAAAGGAGTTGCATAGGAACTGTGAAGTAGATTGGAGCTGTTATATGATTTACTGCAGGTAGCTTAATTACTTTTGTATTTTCTTCATCTGTAAAAGTTGACTCTGTGTCTGTAAAAACATATAGTTTCCCCCCCCTAGCTTTCACCTCCTCAATATTTGATTTAAGCTTTTCGAAAAGTTCATTTGTAGGTGCGATAACAACTACAGGCATATCTTCATCAATTAATGCTAATGGACCATGTTTAAGTTCACCAGCAGCGTATGCCTCTGCATGTATATATGATATTTCTTTAAGTTTGAGCGCCGCTTCAATAGCTATTGGATAAAATTCACCTCTCCCAAGAAAAAGGGTGTGATGTTTATCAGAAAAATCTTTAGATATTTCTGCAATATCTTTATCAAATTTGAATATACTTTGTATTTGTTTCGGAAGAACTTTAAGAGAAGAGATTATTTCATGTTCCTTTTCAGTATTAATTTTACATTTAACTTTTCCAATAGCAGTTACCATAAGTAATAAACAAACCAACTGGGTTGTAAATGCCTTAGTCGAAGCTACTCCAATTTCCACGCCAGCTTTTGTCATGAAGGAGAAATCTGACTCTCGAACAAGAGATGAACCTGCAACGTTACAAATGGACATGGTTGCCATAAATCCTTTTTCTTTTGCTAATTTTAAAGCTGCTAATGTATCTGCAGTTTCACCTGATTGGGATAATGTGATCAAAAGACTATTTGGACGCGTAACAAAGTCTCTATATCTAAACTCTGATGCGATTTCAACATCACAACTAACTTTAGCAATACTTTCAAACCAATATTTAGCTGTTAAACCAGAATTAAATGATGTTCCGCATGCAATAATTTGAACATGTTCAACCTTTTCTAGTATTTCTTTTGCATCATAGTGAATACTTTCAACTAAAACATCATTATCAAGAGTTCTTCCCGCTAACGTATCCAATATTGCTTGGGGTTGTTCAAAAATCTCTTTTTCCATAAAGTGCTTGTATTGACCCTTTACGGTGGCATTTTCTTTCAGATTTGATTCTATGATGTCCCTTTCAATACTTTTACCATTAACATCAAATACACTTATTTCATTATATTTTATTTCAGCGATGTCTCCTTCCTCAAGAAACATAAATTTTCTCGTAACATTGAGTAAAGCCAGTTGATCGGAGGCAATAAAATTTTCATCATAACCTAAACCAATTACAATAGGGCTCCCAGATCTCGCTGTAATAAGGACTTCAGGGTTATTTAATTCAAAAGCAACTGTGCCATAAGCACCTTTTAATCTTTTAACTGTTTTAAAAAAAGCTTCACGTAAGTTTTTACTTTCATTTAAATAAAAATCAAGAAGGTGAGCAATTACTTCTGTGTCAGTTTCGGACTTAAAATTATATCCACTCGAGATTAGTTCATGTTTAAGCTCTTCATAATTTTCAATTATTCCATTGTGAACAACAGCAACTTTGTTTGATAAGTGAGGGTGTGCGTTTTTTTCTGAGGGCTCACCATGCGTAGCCCATCTTGTGTGTGCAATGCCCGTTCCACCATCAACATTTTTATTTTCTACCAAGTTGGAAAGTTCCTGAACTTTTCCAACTTTACGATAAAATGAAAGTTCTTTGTTTTTATTTAAAACCGCAACTCCAGAAGAGTCATATCCTCTATATTCTAATTTTTTTAAGCCATCCAATAGGATATTAATTACATTTCTTTGAGAAACAGCCCCAACAATTCCACACATATTTATTCTCCTAAATTTAAAGACTTGGAAGCACACATAACCTTAACGTTATGTTTTTTTATAGCTTGTTTTTGTGATTCACTGATATTTTCATCAGTAATTAGATAATCAATTTGATCCCATGCTAATTCAATGTTTGGGATTTTGCGTTCAATTTTTTCAGACTCAGCTAATACGATAATTTCTTTAGATACCTCTGACATAACATGACTAAGACCAAAAAGTTCATTATAAGTTGTTGTTCCTTTGCTTAAATCTATACCGTCACATCCAATGAACAACTGATCAAAATCATAAGATTTTAACACTTGTTCTGCGACTCTACCTTGAAGTGATTCAGAATGATTATCCCAAGTTCCGCCAGTCATCAACAAGGTTGGTTGATTTTTAAGCATGTTTATTTTATTGGCTAGAGGTATAGAGTTGGTCATTACGACTAACCCATTGATATTCTCAAAGGATTGAACTAAAAAACCTGTAGTTGTACCGTAATCAACGATTATTCTGTTGTTATCTTCAATAAGTGTAGCAGCTAAATTTGCTATTAATTCCTTATATTCGCTATTTTTATCAGCTTCAGATGATGTTCTATCAAATGATATTGAAATTGCTCCACCATGTTGTCTAAGTAACTTTCCACTTTTTTCAAGAGTTGATAAATCTTTTCTAATTGTGACTACAGATGTATTAAATTGTTGAGCTAAATACTCAACAGAAACTTTCTTTTGTGAATTAACAAGCTCAACAATTTTATTTTGTCTGGTTTTAATGTTCTTATATACCATTTATTATATTAATTATTAATATTTGATTGCATTCTTTCATAATGAAACAATTTTGTCAAAACGAAAATTAATTTGTTTCGAATCGAAACACCTGTGGTGATTAAATTAACCTTAATCTATATATAAAAGTTCAAATATAAATAAAAAATCTTGTTTTTTATTTCAGAAATACTATAATTTTGGAGATTAAAAAAATATATACTTAAATGGAGTTATGAAAAAAAAAATTGCCTGCTCAACTTGCGGATTATTTTTAACTTATTCTCCTCTTGATGATAATGAGAAAGTGGTCTGTCCGAGATGTAATTCAACTCTAACTAGAAGAATGGATTCAGTGACTCATATGCAGTTTTCTGTAGGTATATGTATCTACATAACTCTTTTTCTGACTCTAACTTTTCCTTTGCTAACATTTACTAGGTTCGGTGTCTCTGGAACAATTTCACTTTTAAATGCCCCTGAAATGTTACAAAAGTTTCAATTACCTCTGTTAGCTCTTTTTGTTTTTCTTACCATAATTGTTTTACCAGTTGTATTTGTAACTGGAGTACTTTTTGTATATGGACATAAGGTTTTTAATTTGAAGCCAACTATTTTAACACTTTTGGCGTTAAAAATTATTTTTAGAATAAAACCTTGGTTAATGGCTGATGTATTTATTATGGGTTTAATTGTAACTTTTATTAAATTAGTTGGTATGGCTAGTGTTTATTTAGATTATGCAGTTTATAGTTATTGCTTTTATGCTTTTTTTTTAATGTATTTTATTTCAAAAGTGGACAAATATTCTTTATGGAATATTTATAAAAAGATTGAATATCCTGTTGAAATAAAAAACCAAAACTATCTTTTATCAGGATATGAGCAGTGTATTCACTGTTTAAATGTTAGAAAAAAATCGAAAGTTAGTATAAGGTGTGATCGTTGTCACTCAAAAATTGACAAAACGCCTTCATCAAAGAGAAATCAAGCTGCATGGGCACTACTTTTTGCTGCTTTGATATTTTATATCCCGGCAAATTTTTATCCCATGATGATTTTTTCAATTTTTGGTAAAAATGAGCCTCAAACCATAATATCGGGAGTCATTTATTTTTTGAAAAATAAAGAATATTTTATTGGCTTAATTATATTTATGGCAAGTATTTGTATTCCTTTAATTAAAATATTTTTACTATTTTGGGTTTATTGGACAACGCACTTTGAAAGTAAATATTCGTATAGATCTTCACTTAAAAGAAAAAAGTTTTTTGTATTCGCCGAAAGTATCGGTAGATGGTCAATGATAGATGTTTTTGTAGTAGCCTTATTGGTTGCTTTAATTCAATTGAATCAGCTATCATCAATTATTCCTGGTAAAGGTGTTATCTATTTTTGTCTAGTTGTCGTTTGTACAATGTCGTCATCACTTTTATTTGATTCTAGGATGCTTTGGTTGAGAAGTGATATGCATGGAGAAAATTTGGAAAAAAAATATGGTTCAAACAAAGCAAGCTAAAAAAAGAAGAGTATCAAGTATTTCAATAGTATGGCTATTACCCATCTTTGCAATCATAATTGGAGCATGGATGGTGTATTCTCATGTTTCTAGTCAAGGACCAGTAATTCATTTAATTCTTCAAGATGCCGATGGAATAGAGGCTGGTAAAACAAAAATTAAGGCTTTAAATGTAGATATTGGAACGATAACAAAATTAAGTTTCAACAAGGACTATAGTAAAATTAAAGCAACAGCTCAAATGAAAAAAATAGCAACAAAAATGTTGACTGATACTGCTGTTTTATGGGTTGTTTCTCCACATATTAGTAAGGATGGGATTACAGGTTTATCTACTATTTTGACAGGTCGATATATTTCACTTCAACCTGGTCAGCCTGGTCCACTTCAAACTAAATTTAAGGTAAAGCAAGAAGCACCTCTAATTAGACCTGATCAAGGTGGCACAAGCGTAATTTTGTATGACAAAGATAATCTATCATATAAATTAAATATTGGAGATCCTATACTTTATAATGGATATACTGTTGGCAAGATTGTTAGGAGTCAATTTGACCTTGCATTAGGCTATACCAAATATACTTTGCTGATTAACAAGCCATATAATAAATTGTTACATAATAATAGTGTGTTTTGGACATCATCTGGATTTAGTATGAGCTTAACTCCAAATGGAGCGACGGTGAATGTTTCTTCACTATCTTCTTTGTTAATGGGTGGTGTTTCTTTTGGTCTTTTAGCACATAACAAGCCCGATCCTAGTCCAGTTAAGCAAAATACAGTTTTTAAACTTTATACTACTCATGATGCAGCGAAGAAAGATTCATATCAAAAATCCGTATACTTCATCTTGCAGGTTGATGATTCAAATGGATTGAAAGCCGGCGCTCCTGTATTGTATAAGGGTGCTCGTGTTGGTACTGTTGTATCAGCTCCTTACAAGTTATTGAGTGAAAATAAAACTTTCAATTTTCCATCTAAAATTTCTGTGAAGTTTAAAATTGATCTGGGAAGAGTTTTTCAAGATCCCGAAAAAGTTAATGTTGATGAATTTAGACAACAAGTCTTGAAAGCCGTTCATAATGGTTTATATGCAACATTAGATACTCAGAGTTTGTTAACTGGTGAATTGTTTGTAAACTTAGTTAAAGGCAAGCCATTAAAGAAAAAGCAAAAATTAGTTAAAGTAGACCAGTATTATGTATTCCCAAGTAAAGCTAACTCACTCGATCAAATTAAAAACAAGGTAAATACAATATTAGATAAAATAAGTAAATTACCGATAGATAAAAGTGTAAAAGAATTGAATAATACGTTAGTTCAATTACAAAAAACAATTAATGGCTTTAGCCCAAATTCAAGTGCTTATAGTGAAATTAACTCATCCTTATCCAAGTTTAATGAAACTCTGTCGGATTTAAACCCACTAATTAAGCAATTAAATAGGAAACCAAATTCATTAATCTTTGGTAGCGATAAAAATAAAGATCCAATTCCAGTAGGGAGTTCAAAATGAGAATCCTTTTGAGTTTTATATTTTTAATCACTTTAGTAAGTTGTTCATCAAGCCCTATGAAATCCTATACTTTAGTGAATAAGAATAAAATTAAAAACTCTCAATATATAAATTATAAAAATCGGAAGATAGCTATCATTGATAATGTAAATATGCCCAATGAAATTGATTCCTCTGGTATTGCTTATCAAATATCTCCTAATGAAATTAATATTGCTAATAATAATGTATGGGCCTACTCCCTTTCAGAGCAGATCACAGACCAATTGATTACTCAATTAAATAATAAACAATCAAAATATTTTTTTAACAAAAATGTAACAGGTTTAAATACCTTAAATGTATTAAGGTTAAAAATTTATATTTCTGCTTTTCAAGGACGTTTTGATGGAAATGCAATTGTATCAGGAACATGGCTATTACTAAATTCAAATGGAAATATTATAAAAAATGGTAGCTTTAATTCGATAACGCCATTAAAAAAAGAAGGATATTCTGCTCTTGTATTTGCATTGTCCAAAAGTCTTGATAAAATAAGCTCCTCGTTGTCATTGGGTTTATAAATTTAAAAGGATGAAAGAGTGGATAATTACTGTTGGGGTATCGATTTAGGCGGTACAAAAATTGAATGTGCGATTATTGATAAAATTACAAATGAATGTGTTTTAAGAAAAAGAACACCAACTGAAACAAGTCGTGGTTATGATGTTATCCTTTCAAATATTAAAAGTTTAATTGATACTTGCGCTCAAGAAATTGGCTACTATCCCAAAATAATTGGTTTTGGTACACCAGGTGCACTTGATCCAGCAAGTGGCACCATGAAAAACTGCAATACAACCTGTTTAAATGGTAAACCTCTAGATCAAGATTTAAGAAATATTTTAAACTGTGAAATTAAATTAGCTAATGATGCAAATTGTTTTGCGCTTGCAGAAGCTAATATGGGTGCAGTTCCAGAAGTAGACCCTAAAGCTCAAGTGGTCTTTGGTGTGATATTAGGCACAGGAGTTGGCGGTGGTGTTGTAGTTGATGGTAAAATTGTGCATGGAAAACATGGTATTGGAGGAGAGTGGGGACACAACGTCTTTTTACCAGATCATGATGTGCAATGTTATTGTGGTAAATACGGATGCCTTGAGCAAATTATTGCTGGGCCAAGTTTAGAACGTTATTATTTTTCTTTGACAGATAAAAAGCTCAAGTTGAAAGATATTATTGACAGCTATCGTTCAGACACATTTGATGAAGCAGCTAATCTTACAGTGAATAGATTGCTTGATTATTTCTCTTTATCATTAAGCTATGTTTTGAATTTATTAGATCCTGATGTTGTGGTCATTGGCGGTGGAGTAGGTAATGTTGATGAAATATATTCTGATTTATTGTATGAAAAATTAGAAAAGTTAATATTCAATGAACATGTAAATACCAAAATAATTAAACCTTCGTTAGGAGATAGCGCGGGTGTTTTTGGTGCTGCCTTATTGATTAAATAAGTCATTTATTTGTGATACAATAAAAGTAAACAGTATACTTAAAATTTTTAGGAGAACTATTAAATGTCAATTTATGTCATTGGCCATAAAATACCTGATTCTGATTCTATATGTGGGGCAATTGCCTTAGCTCATTTAAAAAATGAAATTGGTGAGAAAGCGATACCAGCAAGGTTGGGAGAGTTATCACCAGAAACACAATTTATTATAGACAGATTTGGCTTTGAAGCTCCGCTTTTAAAGATGAATTATGCTGGAGAAAAAGTTTATATTGTAGACCATACTGAAAAAACTCAAGCTCCAGATGATATTGATGAAGCAACTATTGTTGGAATTGTTGACCATCATAAGTTAGGTGACTTAACATCATCAACTCCCCTAGAGTGTTGGATTAGACCCGTTGGTTGCAGTAATACTATTATTAAAATGATGTACGACTTTTATAAAGTTGATATCCCTAAAGATATTGCTGGTATTATGATGTGTGCAATTCTAAGTGATACTGTACTGTTTAAATCTCCAACCACTACAACAGCTGATAGACGAGCTGTAGAGGATTTAGCTCTAATCGCGGGCATACCTGATTATGAAGCCTTAGCAATGGAAATGTTTAAAGTGAAATCAGCAGTTGAAGGAACACCTGTCAGAGAATTAGTTCTTAGAGATTTTAAAGATTTCAATATGAATGGTCATAAAGTTGGAATTGGACAGTTAGAAGTGATTGATATTTCGGTGTTTGATTCAATTAAATCAGAGTTAATGGCTGATATAACAAATTTAAAAGCCGAAGGTAATCGACATACTCTCATTCTGTTGTTAACAGATATTATGAAAGAAGGATCAGAGTTAATTCTTGTTAGTGATGATGAGAAATTAATTAAATCTGCATTTAATCTTGAAGATAATTCATCAAATTGGTTAGATGGTGTGTTAAGTCGCAAAAAACAAATTGTTCCACCACTACAAGGTGCATTTAACTCCTAAATTGGAGATAATATAGTTTCCCCATGGATCGGGGAATCAATCAAGCAAATATAAGGACTTATAATGAATAAAACAAGATTACCTACAGAATTTAAGATGAAAGTTGTAAATTTTTATGAATTTCTTGGCATTTATATGTTATTCATGTTTCTTTCTTCTATTCTTGTTTTTATTTTTGATAAAAAAGAAATTTATAATTATTTGTTTTGCTTTGGTACAACGTCAATAATCGTATTCGTTTTTTTGAACTTGATAAATAAGATTTTGAAATCAAATTAACGAATGATTTTGTTTTCAATAAAAAAATCTTTTGCTAGTTTCTCAACTTTTTCTATTTCATCTGAATTAAGCAAATCTTTTTCAAAATTTTTTAAATAAAAACCTAAAAAGTACATGGTTTCAAATTTTTTTTCTAATGATTTAAGATATTCAGGGCTAATTTTATCTAAGTTTTCAGGTATCTTATAGTTTTTTATAAATAATGACCAAGCTATTTCAGATATTTCCATAGTTTTTTCCTAATATTAGATTTACTAACACTATCATTTAATAACTAGAATAAGTCAATTTTAAACATTATTTTTATGACTTACTCAACCTTTTAAAAGATAAATACCCACATAGATCGGGTATCAGAATCGCTACTAATATAATTAAACCACCTAAAATCATTTCAGGTGTAATTTTAGATCCTAGTATCAGATAAGCAGCTAAAACTGCAAAAACTGGCTCTAAAATGAAAATGAGTGCAGCTCTATGAGCGGTGGTATCCTTTTGATATTTAAATCTTAAATATAATACGAGAACAGTATTACAAACAGCTAGAATAAATATAAATATCATATTTTGTGCTATAAATAAATTGCTTGTAATAATAGGAGAAGGAATTAATAAACAAAATGGTATCGTAAATGTAATTTGATAAAAAGTTAATAATTTATTGTTAAACTTTCTTTCAGATGCAATTTGGGCAATGATAATTTCAAATGCACATGAAATTGCGCATATAAAAGTTAAAAAGTCCCCCTGACCGAATTTTAAGGATGTTCCAGTTAAAATATATAATCCTGTTAAACCAATAATGACAGAAACATAATCAAGCATTTGGGGTTTGTTTAATTTAAATAAAGGTGCAAGAAAAGGAACTAACAACACAGAACTTCCTGTGATAAAAGCACTTCTTCCAGAGCTGATCGTTTCTAGACCCATTGTTTGGGTGAAGTATGATATAAAGTTAATTGTTCCAAGAATACCAGAGAAAAATAACAAAGTTCTATTAGTTTTATTAAGTAAATGCATTACAAAGGGAAGTAAAAATACCGCTGAAACTAAAAACCTCCAAAAGACCAACTGATTGGAAGCGATTGATTTTACGGACATTTCAATTATTGGGAAACTTACGCCCCATAAAATAGTAACTAAAATTAATACTAGCTCTGCTCGGATTCTTTTTGACATAAAATGTACTTTTAAAAAAGGCTAATTATATCTAATGTAAACTTAAAATCAATTTTTAATGACTGCAATTCAATTTTATAAAGATAAAAAAACATGTACAAAAGTTAATCATTGCTTTAGTATGTTTATAACAACAATTATTTGTTGAAAAATAATATAAAAATAAAATAACAATAAATTACAAACACGAAGGTTCATATTATGTTGAAACGCTTGAAGTATTTTAAAGCGGTAGCAGAATATAAGCATTTTAGAAAAGCATCAAGTGCATTGTTTATTTCTCAACCTGCTCTGTCCAATCAAATAAAACTCTTAGAAGATGAATTAGGAGTTGAATTATTTACTCGAAACCCAAGAACAATTTTATTAACCTCTTCTGGAAAAATTTTATATGATTATACTCAGAAAATTTTTTCCTTGAAAAAAGAAGCAACAAATAAAATACAAACATTTGCTTTAGACGATCACTCACACTATTTAAATATAGGGTTTTCTTATTTTAGTGGAATTTTATCGGCTGATATTATAAGAAATTTAAATGAAAAAGAGTTAATTAAAAAAAATATTAACATTAATGAGTTATCTAATGATTTAATCTTAGATGGTTTGCATAAAGAGACTTTGAGTTTTGCTTTTGGTTACTTTCACAAAAATTTTATTTTAAATTCGGATATTTCTCATGAAAGTATATACTCAGATACATCTTATATTGTTACCCATAAAAAAAATAATATTACTATTAACGATATATTGAGTGGTTCTAGTAATAGCTTGATTTTTTTAAAACCAAATATGGACAAAGAATATTTATTAAGACTAAACCAATTTGTTAAAAATAGTTCAATCCAAATCCCAAAAGAAATTACTGCAAGCTCATACGAAAATTTATATAGGTTACTCGAAGAAATGCCGTCATTCAGCATTTTACCTGGGATATTCTTTAAAAAATATCCTCAAAATCATTTAATCATTCAGGATGTAAAAGATCCATTACTCCAGTCTGAATTATTATTTTTAAATAAGAATCAAAGTTATGAAAATATTATGGAGCATATTTCCTTAAATGAATTTTTACATGACAGAGAAAATAATATTTTAAATTTTTATTCTTAATAACGGTATATTTAATCTCCCTATTATTAGATCGGGAGATTATTATATATTTCCATAAGTTTTCATTATAAACTTCATTTTTATTGGTTTTTCCTAAATTATGCTTTTTTATATTTAGAAAGAATTTTATAAGATGATGGAACAATATACAAAGAAAAAAGTGTTCCAAAAATTAAACCTACGATTAACACAACACCTAGCTCAAGGTGTGAATTTTTTGAAACGCCTGATGCATATAATAATGGAATTAGGCCTATTATCATAGTTGCTGTTGTCATTAAAATAGGTCTCAACCTGGTCTGGCAGGCTTGTATTATGGCATTTTCTGTATTGACATTATCATTTTTTAAATCATTTGCAAATTTTGTAATCAATATACCATGTTTTGAAATTAAACCGACTAAAGTTATAAACCCAATGATCGTATAGGTGTTAAAACTACCATCAACGTAATAAAGTGCAATCATGGATGATATTACGCACATAGGTATAGTTGTTAAAATAATTAATGGATCAATAAAACTTTCAAATAATGCACCTAGTATTAAGTAAATAAATATAATGGAAGCTATAACAATAATTTTCGATGACTGTTTCGCTTGGGTAACGCTTTGAGTTTTTGTATTGAATGCGACCTTAAGATTATAAGGTAAACTTTGCTTACCAGTTGCAGTAATTATTTTGATTAACTTTCCTTTAGATATATTAGTTTTAGGAATCGCACCGATCTCTCCAGCTGGTGTATTATTTATGTGAGTTATACTTTGTTGTGTTGCAATAAAATTTGGAGTTACAACTCTATCGAGGGATATAAAGTTACCAGTTTTATTCTTCAGGAAAATTGTTTGTAAAACAGATAGATCTTTAATTTTTTTTGCAGGCAAACCCATTACAAGAGGAAGGCTTTGACCTAAAAAGTCAAAGTCAGTAGGGAAGCTATAAGTACCTAAATAAGTATTAATAGCATCATTTACCTGTTCACGAGTGAGACCTAGTCGGATTAATTTATTATTTTGGATTGTAAGATCGTATTGTTGCTGATTAAATTTTGAGTTGTTCTCTATATCTAAAAACATTCCTGTTTGCTTTAAAGCATTAACTAAATTATTTGTTGCTTGATTTAATTCTTTTGGGCTAGCATAGCCTGTTACATAAAAATCAAATTCATTCTGATTAGCTGCATTATTACCCCCATGAGAGTTAAAATTATTTGGTGTTGCAGATATTTTCACATCAGGTGTTTTAATTTTGTTTAGAGCTTGCATCATTTTTTCTGAAAGTTCTTGCAAAGCTTGCTCAGATTTTAAATTCGTTACAATAGTATTTGATACAGAACTATTGCCAGCAAGTTTCTTTGATGTAATAGAACCAATTGCTTGTACTTCTTTAAACTTTCTTAATTCCTTTATCAATGGTGCTGTCAGTGTTCTAGTTTTCTCTACACTTGAAGAATCAGGTGTGCGCATTGTAACACTTATTGTGCCATCATATTCTGGAGGAAGATCGGTACTCGACATTTTCTGAAAGTATAAGTAGCCAATGAAAAAAAATAACATAACTATGAGTACGGGTAACCAAATATTATTTAGAAATATTTTCAGAGATTTTATATATAAACTTGAGACTTTAATAAAAAACTTTTCAATTAACTTTTCTAATTGGCTTCTATTATCCGGTCTAATAAGTCTTGAACACATCATGGGGGATAAAGTTAATGCTACAAAGCCCGAAAACAAGACTGCTCCCGATAGAGAGAAGGCAAATTGTTGTAAATAGACAGTTTCTTTATGAGGTTTCATAAAAAATATGGGAACATAAATAGCAGCAATGACGATTGTCATTCCTATCACGGGAAATATGATTTTATTCATACTCTGGATAGTTGAATCAATTGGGCTTATTCCTTTTTTACTATATACTTGGGCATTTTCAAGAACAACGATAGCATCGTCGACTACAAGGCCTACCGCAACAACTAAAGCTAACATACTAAAAATATTTAGCGTGAACCCAACCATCCAAATGATTAGAAAGGTTGCAATCAAACAAACAGGTATTGTGACAAGCGGAATTAAAGATAAGCGCCAACTTCCAATAAATAAAATAGTAATAATAGTGACGGCTACTACTGCCTCAACAATTGTATGAAAGACTTCGTCATTCGCTACTTTGATTGCCTCTGCGGTATCCTGAAGTTTGACAATTTTCATTCCGGTAGGCATTTGTTTTTGTATTTCTTTTAATTTCTTTCTAAGCATTTCACCAAGAATGAGAGGGTTAGCCGTGTCTGTTTGAGAGATAATGACATATTGGCCATTACTATTATTAATTTTTATTAATGAGCCGCCTGGGTTTTGGTCTGTAATACCTAATTTAGATACATCTTTTAAATAAATTAAGTGTCGACCGGTTTTTTTGATAATGATATTTTTAAAATTATCTAAATTTGTTAATTTTGAATTTAGATTTAATGTTATTTGTTGGTCTTTATTAATGATATTACCAGCGGAAATTGAGGTATTAGATGATGAAATAGCATTTTTTATATCATCAATACTAACATCCTTAAGAGCCATTTGTTTTGGATTTAATTCAATTTGAAGTTGTGGTTGAGCTCCATATTGATCAACTGCTCCCACACCACTCATTTGAGAAATAGGGTTTACAATATTATTAGTAACATACATTCCCAATTCATAGGGCCCAATATTTTTATCCGTTACACCAAGAATAAATAGAGGAGATGAACCATCTCTGGTTCTTATCAATGGATTTTTAGCATTAGTAGGTAATTTTGTCTGCGAAATAGCTTGTTGAACTTGAGACTGAACTGTTAGAAATTGATCCTGCGAAATCGTGCCAAAGTATAACTTTATTTTGGATTTATCAGAGGTTGATTCGGATGTTTCAAAAGATACATTTCCGACTTGTTTAAGATTATTTTCAAGTGGATTTGTAACATTTTGTTCGACAAAGTCTGAGCTTGCACCGGGTACATTAGTTATAATAGTCAATACTGGCTTAAAAACTGAAGGCATAAATTCCATTTTTACTTGTTGATAACCGAGAAAGCCAAGTACAATTAAAACCGAATTTAAGACAATTGCTAAAACTGGGCGCCTAATACATATTTCTGGTAAGTTCATTGAAAGCCTTTATTCTTGATTCTTTATTTTTACTTTATCGCCTGGATTGACTTGATCGACCCCATTGGTGATAACTAAATCACCAACTTTAACACCAGAATCAATTGCCACTTCTGTATTAAATCTATTACCAATCGTAACAGGCACGGAAACAACCTCACCTTTATTAATTGAATATACTGAATATCCATTAATAGAGGGTACGAGACTCAACCCTGGTACTGTAATCATTTTTCTGTCATCATCTAAAACTTGCGTAATCATAATATTAGCACCCGGTGAAAATAAATTAGTTTCATGAACTAAATTAGGAATTAGAGCTCTAACTGTGTAAGTATTAGAATCTGGGTTAATGTTTTTTGAAACATAAATTATTGAGGTTTTAATTTTTTGGTGTTTATGTTGTGGATTATTTAAAAGGACTGTTTTGCCTATTTTTAAAAAATTATGATATTTCTTTGGTATATCGTATTGAACATATAATAGGTGATTGTTTGTTATTGAAACCAACTCAGTCCCAACTTTTACATAGCTTCCGACTGATAAGTTCGTAAAAGTTTGAATGCTTGAGGTTGAGTTTTGAGACATTTTCTGTTCAAGTAGTGTACCCATATAACCATCGAAAGGTGCTCTTATTCGAGTATTGTTAAAGTTTTCTTTTGCATCAGCCAGTAGTGCATTTGCAGCTTTTAGGTTTGTTTCTGCTTCATCTAACTTTGTTTGTGCAATACTTCCAGGAACTTCCTTAGAGACAATTTTAAATCTTTTTAGGTTTTGTTTTGCATTTTCATAACTTGCTTCTGCAGATCTTAACGCGGATAGTTGGTTTTTATCTTCTATTTGAATCAAAACAGTCCCTTTTTTTACAAACTGACCATTTTTAAAGTTTATTTTTGTGATTTTTCCAGAGGTCATTGCAGATAAAATTATATTATCTTGAGAGCTGACCACTGCTGGAATTTTTATGGTTAAAGGAAATTCTTTTTGCTTAACCTTAATAACGTTTACTTCTTTTGGTTTTCTAATTTTTTCAATAGCGTTATCTTTATTGCTAAAAAATATAAAATAAATAGCTAAAATTACAAAAAATATAATACCTAAAAAATATTTTTGTTTCATGATTTTTAAAATTCTAATTAAGGCTGAAAAAATTATTTTAAGACATTTTTTAAAATTTGAATATAAAATTTACATAAATTTGCAAAAATAATTGAGCATTTACTTCTCAAAATTCATCAATTACGACACATAATTAGAGAACAAAATGCTACAATATTTATACATAAAAACTGAGTAGGACTTCAGTATGATCATTGAAACCAAACTTATCAATTTAATGTTTCATAATCAAAATATGGCTTTATACATTGAAAAAAATAAATTAAACAATCTAATAGATGATATTAATTATATGTCCAATAGATGGAGATTTATTTTTCTAAACACATGCCCTGAACTTAATCGTATTTTTGAAAAAAGGACTTTACATAATTATCTATTCAATCAATTTGATCGTGAGCATCTATTTCAAAATAGTTTTATGCACTCAATAAGTTCAATAAATTTTAGTACTGAACAAAGTTATAATATGAAAATTCAATTATTTCTATACATAATTTTAAAAAGTCTAAAAATACAAAAACAAATGAAAGCAAAAGCAAGACCATTGTTTATTATTATAAATGATTTTCATGAGTTTGATTTAAAGAGGAGCATTTATAGAGATTTTTTTCATTCAATAATAAATAATGCCTCTGAATGCAATGTGAGGTTTATCTTTGTAGATAATCCCACACAATTTTTTAATAATGATGATTTATTAAAAATTGAAAAAATGTATTAACTTTAGTAGGTTATATACATTAATAAAGATTTTAAAAATTAGAGAGATAATTTGTGATTAATGCATTTAAACTTGAAGGCGGTCAATTAAAGCCTACATTAAACTTAACAGATAAAGATTTAAAATCTGCAGTTTGGATCGATGTCTTTGAACCAACTGAACATGAACTTGAATTGCTAAATAACGCTAGTATGTTACCAATCCCAGATATAGATGAGGTTACAGAATTAGAAGGTACTTCTCATCATGAAGAGTATGATGGAGGTTTTCAGATAAACTGTTTGTTTATGCATAGAAAAGTTGATGAAGTCTTAAACATAAATGTAGCTTTTATTATTAATGAACAATCCATAATAACTCTAGCTGATGATGAGGTGCCAGAATTGAGGCTGTTAAGAAACCGTATTAAAAAAGGCCTCAAGACATCAACAAAACCAAAAAATATTTTCTTAGATTTACTTGAAATGAAGTTTGAGCAATTAGGAGAATCTCTACAAGATGGCTATCGCAGGTTGAATCATATAAGCAAACAGGTTTTAAACGTTAAAAGTAAACTTAGCATTGAAAATAGCATTGAAGAACTAGCTAGAGAAGATGATATTATCGGGAAAACTAGATTATGCTTAATAGCTGGTCAGAAAGATTTGTTATTTTTATTAAGAAAAAAAAATCAATGGTTAGGTGAAGATAATCAAATTATACATGAATTATTAGCTGATTTGGAAACACTATTACCACATAATACTTATCTATCAGAGAAAGTTGACTTTTTGTTGAATGCAACACAAGGCTTTATTAATATAGAACAAAACCAAATCATCAAAATATTTTCAATTATGGCAGTAGTTTTTCTACCTCCTACAATGATTGCAAGCATTTATGGAATGAACTTTTCATTAATGCCTGAACTAAATTGGAAGTATGGTTATGAAGTTACCTTAATATTAATGTTGATCTCTGGTGTTGCACCGTACCTTTTCTTTAAAATTAAGGGTTATTTATAAATCATGACTTGATAATAGTTATATGTTCAGTATATTAGTTTAAATTATTTTTATGTGTTAAAGAGGGATAAATGGCTCATACCTTAAAAGATAGAGTAAAGCTTTTAAATCGTGCTAAGAGGATTAGAGGTCAAATAGATGGTGTTATTAGAATGTTAGAAAGTGATGGTGACTGCACCAAAATATTGAATACTATTGTTGCATCTAGAGGTGCCATCAATGGATTTTTAGCAGAATTGATTGAAGGACACATTATGGATCATGTATTAAACCCACACACTGCGACAGATGAGCAGCTAAAGTCAGCTGAAGAGTTGAATGTCATTATAAAAAAATATATTAAATAATAATTCTGTTAACTATACTTAAATTAAAATTTTTATTAGGATTTCACATGAATTTATTGAGTTTAAGTATAGAGATTATTCTCTTGATTGTAGCTATATTTGGGACTGTACTGGTTGTTTGTTTGATGAAGCTTTTGTATAACATCTTATCTGAACTACGTCGAACTAGATTAATAAATCTAATATCCCCAATTATCAATGAGATAGATCATTTCTTGTGTATAGACAATAATTTTAACAATATTTTCATTAAATCTAATAAAAACTTTACTGATGACGCAGCTTTAACCATGGGTAGACTTGAAGTATTGCACAGCAACATCTCTACATTAAAGGTTTTGTTAAAAAATAAAAGTCATATGCATTCTCAGATAGAAAACTTAGAAGTTTTAGTTGATGAGGTAATTATTTTTGCTGCTCGTAAATTTGATATTAAATTAGCAGAGATTGGTGAGTTAATGCATTCTGAATTAAGTGGTTTGATTAAGACTAATTCGACACCTATAGAGATTAAAAAAGATATCCAACTTATGCAAATCAGATTTAAAGAATTTAAACATAATTTTTTTAATGATTTAAGTGTTTCTTATGTTTAAATTGATTACAAGAGGAAAGTTATCTATGTGTAGTTGGCTTATTTTAAAGAAAACATTGAAAGCAAAATCCATTTCATGAGTTTTTAATTCAATATGAATTCCGCTTCTATAATGGTGTTTTCACGAAAAAAATGATTCTTACAACCCAACTTTTGGAAAATTACAAACTAAAACTCACTTTCTTTTAATTTAATACTATCATTTCCAATATCATGCCCGATTATTAAAGTTGTAATAAATAACAGCAAGATTTATATGAGGCTTTTTTTGATAAGTTAATGTTTAATGAAATCACTATTAAGATATGTATGTAGAATAATTAGAAAGGAATAAAATATACCTATGTGAACTTGTTATTTTAAACAGACAGTATTTTGGGTAAAATTAAGTTAAATGATGGAAATGTTCAAGAGAACCATGACCTGAACCAAATATTGAGTTTTTGGATTGCAACATGCTTTCGATTAAATATTCTTTCGCTTTAATTATTGATTGAGTCAAACAGTTTTCTTGAGATATATTCGTTACTATTGCGGAAGAAAGTGTACACCCTGTACCATGAGTGTTTTTAGAGCTTATTTTTTTACCCATAAAAGATTGAACTGTTTTTGAGGATATTAGATAATCTATACATTGATTACTTGTTCCTGGTAAATGGCCTCCTTTGAGTAAACAAAAGGGGACTCCTAAATCTTTTATGCTTTCTTGAATACAACATATATTGTGCGCAAGAGAATCTTCAGGGCTTAATTGGAATATTTCGCAAGCTTCGATATAGTTTGGAGTAATCAGGTTAGTTTGTGGGAAAATATCTTTAAAAAGAACTTTTAAGCCTTCCTTATCTAAAAGAAAATGACCGCTCGAAGATTTGATTATTGGATCTAAAATAATGAACTCAAAATGATCTTTGTATTTGTTAATCAGCTTATTTAAAAGAACAACAATGTTTTTATGAGCAAGCATGCCTATTTTTAAATATCTTATAGGCATATCCATCATAAGTTTATCAAACTGATCTTCAATAATTGAAGTAGATATTGGGTGAGAACTATACACTTTTAAAGTATTCTGAACTGTCAATGATGTTGCAATAGAACAAGCATAAGAACCAAGGGCACTTATAGTTTTAATATCAGCTTGAAGACCAGCTCCGCCTGATGGATCAAATCCAGCTATGGTTAAGATAATAGGTTTGGACAAAATAAATATTAAATCTTTAATACGTTTAGATTATCTTAACTTATATTATAATTTAAAAAAACACATTTATATGACAAAGCTCACAAATAAAAACGTTTTTTTATACATATTCAATTTTTTTTTGTAACTTAAAAAAATTTAATCGAGACATAAAATTAATGGCTACAATAAAAGATATTGCTAAAAAGGCTGGAGTTTCAATTTCAACAGTAAGTCATGTACTCAACAAGACAAGGTTTGTCAGTGAGTCACTAAGCAATAAGGTTAAAAAAATTGCCATAGAATTAAATTATTCTCCATCAGCAATCGCTCGTAGTTTAAAAAAAAATGAAACGAAAACTATTGGAGTCATATTTGATAGAAATACAAACCCTTACTTTGCCGAACTTTTATCTGCTGTTGATAAAAGGGCATATGAAAATGGGTACAGCATAATAATAAGTAATTTTGAAAGTGAGCACAAAAGATTTGAGTTTAACTTGAATACTTTAATGCAAAAAAAAGTAGACGGTTTACTATTATTTGGAAGCGAAATCAATAGCTATCCGTTAAGTTGTCTGGAACAATACTCTAAAACACCAATGGTTTTTATGGATATAGATATTTCAGTAAAAAATCATTTAGTAGATCAAATCTTAAGTAATTCTGTTTATGGTGCTTATAAAGCAACAGATTATTTGATTGCTTGTGGTCACAAACAAATTGGATGTATTTCAGGTAATATGAGTAGTAAAGTAAATAGGGACCGTTTTAAAGGTTATCAAAAAGCACTTGAAAAAGCTGGTTTAATGGTTAATAAGAATTATATATTTGAGGGTAACTTTGATTGTCGAAGTGGTCAGGATTGTTTTGAAAAATATATGAGATTACCTCGAAATAAACGTCCTACAGCTTTATTTATATTTAATGATTTAATGGCTATGGGTTTTATGAATAAGGCTTACTCTAATGGATTCACTATACCGGATGATATTTCAATAATTGGATATGATAATATCGAATACTCAGAATTTTTGAATCCTGCTTTAACAACTATACATCAACCTAAGTACGAACTGGGTATTCAGTCTGTTGATTTATTGATGCAGAGAATCAAAGATCCTAAGTTAGAAACACAAGTTTTTCAATTAAAACCTGATCTTATAAAAAGAAATTCAGTTAGTCTTTTAGACCAGAAAGGCAGATAGAAAACCTATTATGCCCCCGAAAACACCACCCCAAAGAACTAACCATCCTAAATGCTTTTTAATCATTTTTTGAATTATATTCTTCACAAGAGATGGGGTTAACTCATCTAACCTTGCATCAATAATACCTTCAATTTTATCAATGATATCATGAAAAGCTTCTGGTGATGAGAGTTCATCTGAAATAGATTGTTTAAACTCTTTTGTTTCCGTAATTTTAATCAAGCTCTCTTTCATTTTAATTTGAAATGGATCTTTTAATTGAGCAAGGCTTTCCTCACCACCAAACATTGCCAGCATCCCACCGAAACTTGAGTTCATTACAACGTCAACTAAAGCATTAAATGCAGGTTCAATGTTGGTTTTTTCAATAATAGGTTTTAAATTTAATGGTGGTTGACTTGTCATTTCAGCAGCAATAAATTTTTCAATATTTTCTTTGGTAAAAAACTCTTCTAACATTAAGTTTTTTATGCTTTTTTTGAACTCATCAAATCTTAGGGGAATGATGCCAGAGCCGTATAAAAAAGGCACTTTTTCGAATAACATATATATTGCTAACCAGTTGGTTATGGCACCAGAAAAAGCGAATAGACCGCAATACATAACTGCCTTTAAATTTAATAAGTATCCTAATAAAAAGAGAACAATTGAAAAAAAATTAGTTAATAATGTTTTGTTAATCATTGATGTTTTACCTTATCTAGCTTTCCTTTTATCTTAAAAAATTGTTTAGCGAATTATTGGTTTTGTAAAAATGTTTAGTTAAACCATTTAACTGTCATATAAATGACATAGTTTTGTCATATATTTTTTTTAGAATTATCTGAAAAAAACAAAAAAAAACAATAATTTATAATTAAAGGAAATCGAATGAAAAAACTTATAGCCGGGTTAATAGTATCACTTTGTGTTACAAGTGCTTACGCCAGTGATTCAAATAACCAAGTCCAATACAATAAACTCAATATATTAGAGAGTTTTCCTCCAATAGTCCATGATTCTTTGCAGTCCAGTCATTCAGCAATTGACCCCTACAAAGGATTTAAAGAGCTAATTGATAGTGCACATAAAGATATTTACATTCAAGCATTTTATTTAAATATGTTTATAGCTCACAAAACTTCTCACAATAGTGAGGATGATCATTATGAACAGAGTCAGAGATATGTTGATAATATTATTATGCCTTTAGTCCTTGCAGCGACTCGTGGTGTCAAAATTAATATTTTGTTAAGTAGACAGTCAGGGATTGATGATAGTAATGAAGGCTCAAATTTGAAAACTTTAAACTTTCTGATGGATATGGCTCAGCATTCAGGATGTGAAAAAAACATAAAAATAAAGACAGCAACGCAAATTCGATATAATCCTAGATATGGTATTATTAATTTAAAAGATAAAAGTGGGAAGCAAAATTTCGAGCAATTATCTCAGATTGGTAAGGTGGTTAAATATCCTTATAACAGAAATGAAAATATTGATGATGATAAGAAATTTGATACATCGAACGCCGGTATAGTTCATACCAAAGCAATTTCGGTTGATGGAGTCTCATTTTTTATAGGCTCGAATAATTTTGATGCTGGGGCAATAGAACACAGCCATGACGTTGGTTTAATTTATATCGGACAAAACAGCAAAAATAACCAATATCTTCAAGATGCAAAAGATTTACAGTCAATTTTAATGAATGATTTTGCAGGAAACTTGACTTTAAAACCTTATCAAAAAAATTTAATTTTAAATAATAAACAAAATGCTAGTCAAATATTAATTTCTCCAGGAAATGGTGTCATTAGGGGCACATTTGATAAAAATGTTTCTACTCAGGATACAAAGTTTAACCGTTTTGATCAAAGTAATGAAGAAAGGCAGTTTTTAAATTTGATTACAAATCCTAAAACAGGAAAAAACGTTTATATTCAAACTGAGAACTTTGGAACAACAGATTTTTACTTTAATCAAGGTAAAACTACTTGGGACAGTTTTTATTTTGCAATTAAAACGGCACTTAATGAGGGTAAGCACATAAAAATACTTTTTTCTGGAAAAGATTTTGCTTATGTTGATGACGCAATTTTAAATGCACCACTACCTTTGTCACAAGAGCAAAAAGCTCAACTTTATGCTAATTTTTACGATCTTTATAAGTTAGAGCAAAAATATAACTCAATGAAAAAGAGTGGTAAATTAGAAATTGGTTTTACCGATTATTATCCAAATCAAATTGAAAAAAGAATAGATTATGCTCAGTACGACCATGCAAAATACATGTCTGTGGGAGATAATGTTTGGATTTCAAATTCAAATGTAACAGAAACTTATTTTGAAAAAAATAGAGATTTAGGTATTTTATTAATGAATAATTCAAGAGTTTCCCATTTCATTCAAAATTCATTCAACAAAGTTTGGAATAATCAAAAGTATACTTTTTTAATTTCAAAGCACAGTGTAAGAGAGCTTCAAAGTAAAATAAAAGATATTAAACAAAAAGCATAAACGTGCAAATAAAAGAAATTTTGTTGAAATAAAAATATATTATTTGAACTTAATTTCTTTTATGTTTTTCTTTATTTGCAAGCTTTGATTCCTCGTTTTTTGTCAATAAAAGATACGTTGAGCCAGAGCCACCGTGCCTCATAATTGAAGAGTGATAGCACAAAACTGGTTTAATCTGTTTACACCATGATGCGACAAAGCTTTTTAATAAGGCGGGAGGATTACTTTTAGAGCCTTTTCCATGAATAATTAAAACAGTTCTAATATTTAGTTTCATGCATTTTTTTATAAATAAAAGAATTTCATTACGAGCTTGTTCAAGTGTTTTTTTATGAAGGTCTAAACTCGCTTCAACTCTATATTTACCGAGTCTTAAATTTTTCATCACTCCTTCTTGCACACCTGACTTTTTGTAGCTAATAATCTCATCCGGCTCAACAAAGGGTGCGTAATCTAGAGATAGACTATCTTTGGGGTTAGTTGTAAAAGATACAGCAGAACGCTGCTTTGCCCTATGATTTTCTGTTGTTTCATATTTTTTAGTTGGATATACTTTGTCATTTTTTAATGGTTTTACAGATTTAAAAAAATCTTGAAACTCTTGTTCACTATCTTTATTCATTGTCCAAACTCCAAAGTATTTCTTACACCTTTATGATAACTAAACTTAAATTAATCTTCAAATTGAATCATTATGTATTTTAGGATGATATTTCATCTTTTTTCATATTTTGTTCATGTAAAAGTCATATATTCTTCAAAGAAATGAAATATTAAAGATTTATCTTTTCATTGGAAAATAAAATTAGGATCTAAAATGAAAAAAAATCTAATATCATCTGTTGTTTTAAGTGCTTTTATAGCGAGTTGTTCTTATCAAACATCAGCACAAAACATTAATAATGCAAACCCATCAAATGCACAAAATCTTGAAAGTCATACCCAAGTAATTGTTTTATTTCGTCATGGAGAAAAGGCTCAGGGCAAATATCCTTTTTCAGGAAATAACTTGAGTAATGAAGGAACAGAGCGTTCTCTTTTGTTGCCTGCTTATTTTAGTAAAGTGCTTGGAGCACAGTTACAACATTATCAATTCCCTAAAGTAATTTTAGATGCTAAACAACAATCTGATTATGGTCAAATCCAACAAGATTACCATGACACTGGTAAAGCACTAAGAAAAGTTGTTGGTAATCCTAATTATATCATGGCGACGAGCACTGACTCATATTGGTCTTCAAACTTTTATACAAGACCTTTTACAACAGTAGCACCATTTGCTAACTCAATTGATAAATCAATAAATGGAAGTTTTTATATTGGTTGGACTGCAATTAATAGTTATGTTGGTATAGGTAGTGATTATCTAGGTTGTTATAATCCTGATGCAAAAAATACCGATCATATAACTCAAGGGACTCCTGCTTGTAAGCCTTACAAGTTTAAGCGTCAAGCAAATGCAGTTAATAAATGGCCAACCGATATTACAACAGAAGTTTTAAATAACTGGGATAAAAGAGTAATTAAATCTCATGGTCAATCATACAATTACGAACACCCAGATCATCCAAATGTTATAGATGTAGAAAGTAAAAACTATAGAAATTCTGTCACCTATATTTCATGGGAGCATGATCAAGCATCCAACTTAGCACAGGGCTTGATTGAGCGCTTAATGCCTGAAAAAGCAGTGGACGGTCAAGTATCTAAAGAAAATTTGATGAAACTAGTTTCTGATAATTACAATACCTCACAACAAAGTAGGGCTTGGGCTAATAATGATTATGGAATGGTTTATGTTTTTGTGATCCATTGGAAACAACACAGTAAGATGCCAGGTAATACTTACACAAACAGCTATTTAAATGATAGCACTGTATATTCCAATCAGGTTAAAAAGCTTGAAGTATATCGTGTAAATGAATCTTTACCAAAAACGTATCAGCAATGGAAAAATGGAAATTTTGAACATTTAATGCCAATATTACCTGCTAGTAAAAATAAAGAGTACTCAATTTATATAAAGAATTTTTTAAAACAAACTTCCCCAAACTCTTTAACGCCAATAAGACCAGAATGGGATGCACAAGCAAAAACTTGGCCAAATGAAGTGGAAAAATATCATCGCGGTACTATTGTGATGAAAGCTATTAATGGCGATAATGCAATGTTTAGATGTGACTCTGATGCGAAATCATGTCAAAACACTATTCCTGGTTCTGGGCTTACTAGAACAAATAAAAGCCTAACTCTTCAAAAGAATGATAAGTCTTTAATACATTGGAAGTTATTGTGTCATGGCTCAGGAAAAGGAATGAGTAAAAGCGAAGCAGAACAAGCAGAAGCTTGCTCTTATCAAGCTAATATGCAATTACCAAGCTAATAAGATAATTAGTTAAACATAAATTTGATAATTCATATTTTAACCATTTATGTGAGAGAGCTACTTTGTAGCTCTTTTTTTACCTGTGAGAACAGAATCATAAAATAAATTAAAAATTTATTAGTTATAGATAATGTTAATTATAATGTATAGAAAAAAGTGACTAATTATTAAATGAATGTTAACATGTTCATTTTTTAATCATGTTAAAAAAGGTTTGCACATAAATAATGGTATTAAATTGCACTTATATTAGATTTTTATTTATAATTTTGTTTATAGCCTTTCATTCAAATGTATTTAGCGTACCATTTTTACAAAATAAAAAACTTGAAGCTCAAATTAAATCCTACAAGAAACAAGATGCGCTTATTTCGGCTACTTTTTCTAAAAACTATAGCTTAGTAAAACATATAAGAGATAAATTAATTGAGCGAAAATTACCATCAACTTTTATATTTGTTCCTTATATTGAATCATCTTTTAATAAAAAAGCCGTATCACATGCTAAAGCAGCTGGATTGTGGCAACTAATGCCTAAAACGGCTAAAAGATTTGGGTTAATCTCTTACGGGGTAAATGATGAGCGTTTTAACCCACGCAAAAGTACTGATGCTGCGATTGATTATTTGGATTTTTTATATAAATTATTTAATAAAGATGAGTATTTAACTTTAGCTGCTTATAATGCTGGAGAAGGTAGAGTATTAAATGCATTAAAAAAGTACTCCAATCATCAAACGATTGAAGATTTACATTTACCGAAAGAAACAAGAGATTATGTCTATCGTTACCGAGCATTAACAGCTATTTATAAAGTCAATAAAGCTAGTAAAGTAGTAAAAAATATATTATTACAGCCTTTAACAAGAGAAAACAAGAATCCCATTTTTGTTGATTTATCGACGCAGCCATCTATGATGGTTGATTTATCAAATAAAAAAATTATTGATACTAAAGTTAGGCCAATTGCTGCAACTCTGACACCATAATTTTCATTAATTTTCTAAAAAAGATATTTTTCCCCTTCATTTATAAATAAACATAAACTGATTTTTCTATGTTGTTACACATAAGCACGTTTTGAGTGCATATATAAAATAATTGCATCATAACAGAACAAATGATTGTTTTATTGATAAAAAACAAATAATAAAAGAATTTAATTCTGAAATTACACTTTTTTTTAGAGCTTAAGTGTGTAATAGTGTTTGTGATAAAAATAAAAATAAAAATAAAAATAAAAATAAAAATAAAAATAAAAATAAAAATAAAAATAAAAACACATTATACAAATGCAACATGGAGTTAAAATATGAAACATGAAAGTGATAACGCTCCTAAAAGGAGTATTGGTTTAGTCGGTTTAACAATGACAGGAATAGGCTCTGTTATTGGTTCTGGCTGGTTATTTGGAGCATACCATGCAGCAAAATTAGCTGGACCAGCCTCAATTTTTTCTTGGATTTTAGGAGGAGTCGCGGTTTTAATAGTAGCTCTTTCTTTCATAGAGATGTCTTCTATGATCCCAAAATCCGGAGGTCCGGTAAGGTATCTAGATTACACTCATGGTAAAGTTGTTGGTTATTTAATTGCATGGTCAACATGGCTTTCGATAATAACTGTTATTCCAATTGAGGCAGAGGCATCAGTTCAATATATGGCGTCTTGGCAGTGGGAATGGGCAAAGCCAATTACAGAAAATATATTTAATTTAGAAAATGATTCTTTATCATCAGTAGGGTTGGGAATTGCCGGTATTTTAATGATTGTTTACTTTTTATTAAATTATTGGAGTGTAAGTTTCTTTTCAAAGTGTCAGTCTGCAATCACTTGGTTTAAAATTTTTGTTCCTTTTTTCTGTGTACTCTCAATTGTTTTGGCTGGTTTTCATTCTTCTAATTTTAATCATGTTAATCACTCTTTCATTCCATATGGGTGGGCCGGAGTTTTGACTGCAATATCAACCGCAGGTATTATTTTTTCTTATAATGGTTTTCAAATCCCTCTTCATTTCTCGGGTGAAGCCAAAAACCCAAAAAAACACCTTGCTTTAGCTGTCTTGCTTACTATTTTTATTGCGATAATATTGTATGTCGGTTTACAGGTTAGCTTTCTAGGAAGCGTTGAACCAAGCGTACTTGATAAATCTGGATGGAGTTTAAACTTTGATTCTCCTTTTGCACAAATAGCAATAGCATTAAATTTAAACCTAGTTGTTTTGATGCTCTATGTTGATGCTTTTGTCTCTCCATCAGGGACAGGGATTACTTATTTAGGTGCAACAACAAGAATGTTATTTGCCATGAGTGAAAATAAACATTTACCAAAATTCTTGAGTAAGTTACATCCAACCTTAAAAGTTCCTAGGGCTGCTTTATGGGTTAATATCTTTATAGCTTTTGTTTTCTTATATCTATTTCGTAGCTGGGGACAGCTGGCTGGTGTAATATCAGTATTGTCAGTGGTGACATATTTAGTAGGACCCGTTGCCGCCATGTCTATGAGAAAATTAATGCCTGAAGCTAAAAGAACAAATCGTATTAAGCGTTTAAATATTATAGCTCCCTTAGGCTTTATTGTTTGTTCTGAAATTTTATATTGGGCTACATGGCCTTTGACAGGAAAGTGTATTTTTGTGTTACTTTTTGGATTTGTGATTTTTGCAATTTATCAAAATAAGAATGGTTGGGCTGATATTAAAGAACACATTGTTTCGTCACTGTGGATTTTTGGATATTTTATCACGATGGCTTTCTTATCTTTTATTGGGAGTAAAGAGTTTAATGGGTTGGGTTATTTAAATTTTGGTGAGGATATGGTTGTTGTTGGAATAGTTAGTCTCTGTTTCTTTTATTGGGGAATTTCATCTGCTTGGGTAACACCTCAATTAGAGAAAGATTTTGATCAAGACTTAATAATCAACAAAAAATCACATGAAGAATCAGATTTAAAAGCTCTGAATAATTAGGGTTATACTTTTGCTAAAAGGAAGTTTTAACCATAGATAGGTTAAAACTCCCTTTTTTTTATTGACAAAAGAGGTATATTTCAAATAGAAGCTATAATTTAAAAATAAAATTGATATGTTCTATGGTTTTTTAGATTTTGAATTCAATAAGTATTTTTCGAAATAAAGCTCAATTATATGTTAAAGAAATTCTTGCTGGATTTACAATTGCTTTAGGGTTAATTCCTGAGGTAATTGCATTTGCTGTTGTTGCGGGTGTATCTCCTACTTTGGGTCTCTATGGTGCTGTTATAATGGGGATTTCTAGCGCTGTTTTTGGTGGTAGACCAGGCTTAATTTCTGGTGCATCTGGTGCAGTTGCTGTGGTCATTATAGATTTGGTTGCAGATCATGGGGTTGATTATTTATTTGGTGCTTTATTTCTTGCGGGAATATTTCAAATTTTATTTGGAATTCTGAAATTTGGTAAATTCATACGAATTGTACCTTACCCAGTTATTTTTGGATTTATTAATGGGTTAATTATTCTGATCATTTTTGCTCAATTAGATCAATTTAGAACCATAGATTTTAATGGTAATGAAGGTTGGCTATCTTCTTTTGAAATAATAAAAATTATTTTCATTACAATTGCAACTCTTCTCATTATTAAATTATTTCCTTATGTTACGAAGGCGATTCCTTCAGCTTTGGTAGCTATAATACTGGTAACATATTGTTTATATTTTTTTAATATACCAACTAAGGATGCACTGGATTTTGCTATTCATATCGAAGGAAACGATAATTTTATTCATCAGCACTTCTCAACTGTTTATTTACCATCATTACCACTAACATGGCAAACATTAGAAATTATTTTCCCTTACGCATTAATCATAGCAACAGTAGGGCTTATTGAGTCACTGGTTACTCTGAGCATATTAGATGAATTAACCCAAACAAGAGGGAAGAGTAATAAGGAATGTATTGCTCAAGGTATTGGCAACATGTCTTGTTCTGTTTTAGGTGGTATGGGAGGTTGTGCAATGATAGGTCAGTCAATTCATAATATTAAATATGGAGGAAGAGGAAGGTTATCAAGTCTAACTGCAGCTTTAGCGCTTTTAATTTTTACTCCATTAGCCTCAAATTTTATTGAGTCTATTCCAGTTGCAGCACTTCTAGCAGTGGTAATTATATTAGTTATTAACACAATCAAATGGACCATTAGTGAATCAATAAAAAAAGTATCAAAAGGAGAGGTTTTGATTTTAATATCAGTTACTATTTTAACTTTAGTTTATGATGTCACAATTGCAGTTATTTATGGGATTGTTCTATATGCGTTGAGGTTCAGCTGGATTCAATCAAAAAAAATTCACGCGACTAGTCAAATTAATAGAAAGAGAAAGGAAAAAGTTTATTTTATATATGGTCCATTGTTTTTTGGGTCTACTAATAATTTCCTAAAAATTTTTAAAATAAAAAAAGATCCTAAGCATATAATATTAGATTTTAAAAACTCGAGAATACTTGATCAATCTGGATTAGACACAATTTCCAAATTAAATAATATTTACAAAGAAAATAATAAAATTGTAAAACTTAGACATCTTAGCCCTGAATGCATAAAATTATTAAAGCAGTCTAATGTAGCATGTGAAATAAATTTAATTGAAGATCCTTCATACAAAGTGGCTTCAGATTTATTAGATTAATTTTTAAATATAAACATGAAAACATAAATTACTTTTTGACTGATTGAAATGATACATTTATCGTGTATCATGGCTTTTTTAAGAATACAAGTAGATTTAGAGACATATTATGGAGTTATCAGAAAGAAGAAAATGGTATCTTGGTTTTGCCATTGTTATTTTAGCTTTAGTTGGCTTTATGATATCGATTCATGCAAGTCATTTTTGGATAATTATATTTTTAGTTTCTCTTGCTGTTGTTGCAGCATATGATTTGATACAAACAAAACATACGCTATTAAGAAACTTTCCAATTTTGGGGCATATAAGATATATTTTTGAGTTTTTTAGACCAGAAATACAACAATATTTTATTGCTGATGATAAAAGTGAAAAGCCATTTGATCGAGACACAAGAACTGTTATTTATAGACGTTCCAAAGGCATAAATGACACTACGGCATTTGGAACTGATAAAGATGTATACGCAGTCGGTTATGAATGGATTGCCCATTCACTAACACCCAAAGATCCTCTAGATGTTGAAAATAGAGTGTTTATTGGAGGTCCGGATTGTAAACACCCTTACTCTGCTTCAAGGCTTAATATCTCAGCAATGAGCTATGGGGCTCTTTCCAAAAATGCTCTAATTGCGGCAAATAAAGGAGCTGCGCTCGGTAAATTCTACCAAAATACGGGTGAAGGAGGTCTTACTCCTTATCATGATAATGGTGGCGATGTTGTTTTTCAAATAGGAACAGGGTATTTTTGTGTTAGAAATAAAGATACTGGTGAATTTGATGAGCAAAAGTTCAAAGAAAGAGTTCAACCTAATTTTATCAAAATGATAGAAATTAAATTATCTCAGGGCGCAAAACCAGCACATGGCGGCGTTTTACCAGCAGCAAAAATTACTGCAGAAATTGCCGAAATTAGAGGTTGTAATTTTGGTAAAGATGTTTTATCTCCACCTTCTCATAGTGCTTTCGAAGGCCCTAAAGGTTTATGCTTTTTTATTCAAAAGCTTCGTGAGTTATCGGATGGAAAACCTATTGGTTTTAAATTATGCATTGGACGCCATGATGAGTTTATTAGCATCTGTAAAGCAATGGTTAAATATAAAATCTATCCAGACTTTATTACCGTTGATGGTTCAGAAGGCGGTACAGGAGCTGCTCCGATGGAATATGCTGATTCCGTAGGTGCGCCATTGAATGAAGCTTTACATTTTGTAAATAACATTTTGATTGGTTTTGGTTTAAGAGATAAGATAAAACTGATTGCAAGTGGTAAAGTTGCCACTGGTTTTGATATGGTTCAGAAAATAGCTTTGGGCGCTGATATTTGTAATTCTGCGAGAGCTATGATGATGGCCTTAGGATGTATCCAGTCGCGTCAATGTAATAATAACACCTGTCCTGTTGGAGTAGCAACTCAAAACCCTAAGTTATACAAAAATTTAGATATTGAAGATAAGAAAGTTCGTATTAATAACTTTCATGATGCAACTCTTCATAGTTTCCGTGAAATTATTGGTGCAATGGGCTTTAAATACCCAAGTGAGATTACACCAGATCTTATCTTTAGACGTACGTCTATAGGTTGTGTTAAGTCTTATGAAGAAATTTATCCAACTATTTTGAAGGATTCGTTGCTTAGTGAGGAAACTGTTCCTGAAGCTTATAAAGATGCTTGGGAAAAAGCTGTGGTGGAAAATTAAATTTTGGACTTATCGCTATTATGATTAAGCAAAGCTTCTTTGGCAGCATTGAGGCTTTCTAAAACATTCAATCTTACTACATTGTCATCATTTTTAAATTTAGTTTCTGTTTTATTTATATTGTTTTTATTTAAATGAATTAAGGCAAAAATAAAAACTAATAAAATGATTGGAATAAATTTAATAATCCTGTTCATAAGAGAATTTTTCTAAATATAAAAGAACGATAATTTACTTTTTTTTAAATCAAAAATCAACAGTTCATTGTTATCGATTGTAATAAAATATTTTGTTTTCAATAAATCATTATCACAGTTTTATTACATTTATATTACATTGCTTGCATTTTTGTGTGTTTTATGCTCTAATAATTTAGAATTTTTAATTCGTCCGCATAATAAAAAGAATATTTAATGGTATAAATTTTTTTTTATTGTTCTATTTAAAGTCAATAACAAGGAGAGTAATTATGAGCTTTAACTTCAAATTTTTTAGCATCAAGGCACTTCCAATGTCAAAAAAGCCGTGTAAAAACGACTACCTTTATGATGATAGTGCAATTCATAAAGCGCAAGTCTCGACTGCAGCTTTAAGATTTTTTGCTAAGTAAACGAAAGTTATAAAATGATTACAGATATTATTTTAAGTGATGATGAAGACCCCCCGAGGTTAATGTCACAAAATTTTAAAATAACTTAAAAAAGAAGTATTTTTGTTCAAACAAATTACTTCTTTTTTTTTATCTAATTATGAATAATTTTTCTTAAATAATAAAACCATTGCAACGCCTCCCATTATAGTTATCATCATAAGCGATACTGCTAAGTCAAATCTAATATCTAGGAAATTATTAACTAAACCTAAAATTAAAGCACATGCTAAAAAGTTTAAGAAGTTCAAAAGCCCTGTTGCTAATGATGTATTTTGAGTTGCTTTAATAGCAAGAATGTTGGAAATGGGCATAATGATAGACAACCCCAAAAAAGACAATAGTTGGGTAATAATGAAATAATAAAAGTTAGATGATTTTGCGATGTTAATGGCAAATAATGTCAGTGATGAAATCAAAAATAAAATTAAACCTATACTAATTATTATCTCCTCCTTAATATAGTTTATGAGCTTTTTTGATAAATAAGACCCAACTAACAAGCCAAAACAAGGAATAATTGAAATTATCCCGCAAGTCTCATAAGAAATATGATATTGATTTTTAGCAATGAAAGGACTGAAAGCATTGTAGATAAATAGCACTGAAGAAGATGTAATACATAAAACTAGATAAAGTAAAAAATATTTGTTACCCATAATTATGGATGACTCTATAAAAATATTTTTAGATGTTTGTTTATTGTAATTATTATTGAGATCTTCGTTAAGGCTTATAAAGACTAAAATCATTACAAAGATATTAAAAACAAAACTGCTATATAAAATGTAATGCCAATTTAATTGATTTATCACAAAGCCGCTTAAGCTTATAAGTAAAGGAGGAACAAAACTATAGACTAAAAAAATGAGAGATAACATTTTAGAGCCCTGTTTATGGTTAAATGTATCTGCAATTAGTATTAGCGCAATACAAACACCTGCTGATGAACCAAGTCCATTTATAAATCGTCCTAAAAATAAAGGGATAATGGATTGAGAATATATACCTGTTAACTCTATGCCAATTCCAAGAAGTGAGGTTAAACACCCTATTAACATAGTATTTTTTCTGCCCAATTTATGTGACATGATACCAAATAAAATTGCACCACATGCATAACCAGCTAAAAATATAGGCATTATGTATGATGATATTTCATTAGATACCATAAACTCATTTGCTATATCTTTTATTGAAGTTGATAAAATTATATTCATAAAATTACCAAATCCATAGATTATTATGAGTGTAAAATTAAACATTACTTGATTGTTAAATCTCATATTCGATACCTATATTTTTTTAAATAATATCCATACTATTTTTAAAAAACACACATATCAATAAGCTTATATTTAAGATATTATTAACTATAAGGTTAATAATGTTGGTTTAGCTGTAAGTGTTTTCAAATTTTGATTTTACCGATTTTATAAATTTATAAGTTACAGAGGAGTTTAAGATATGGTTTCGTTGATAAAATATATGTTAACTTTTAATAAAATAGTGGAATTAAGTAGTTTTGTTAAAACAGCTGAATATTACGAAATTTCACCACCAGCTGTAAGTGCACAAATAAAAAAGTTAGAAAATAAGCTTGGCTATAAGTTATTTAATAGGACAACACGCATTGTTCACTTAACGGAGAGGGGGGTTGCGTTTTACGAACATACAAAAAAGGTACAAGAATTACTAAAAAATACAGAAAAATTATATTTGAATGTTAATGAAAATCCAAAAGGAGAACTTAAAATCGTTGTATCTGAAATAATATGTCACCAATTACTTTTCAAATATTTAAATGAATTTATTACAATGTATCCTGAAATTAATCTTAAAATTGAAATTAGAGAAGAAGTACCTAATTTTATAGCTAATAAGATTGATTTTTTAATAGGCTTTAGAATTGATCTTAAAGGATTATCACCAAATTTAATTGCTCAAAAAATTTTAAGTTCAAAGCTTTTGCTTGTCTGTACACCAGAACATGAAAAATTTATTGGAAGACCAAAATCGCTAAAAGATATAAAAAAATTTCGTTTTCTCTATCATTATTTGACACCCACCCCAGAATCCTTTGATTCTTTAACTGGATTAAAGCTTGAATTACGGCAATCAAATTTATTATTAAACACGCAAAATGCAATAATTAGTTTGATTTTAAAAAATATTGGTGTAAGTATCTTACCAGATAATAAAGTTTATAAATATCTTAATGATGGCAGTTTAATCAGATTACTGCCTTCGTTTGATTTTGGAACAATGGATCAGTATTTTTTTTATGATAAGGGTAATTCACATCTCCCAACCCACAAAGCTTTTCTAAACTTTATGAAAGAAAAAATAAGACTTTATCAAAATATTTACTAGTTCTGATAGTACTAATTTGAAAATTGTTAGGCAAAACTAAATGATAAAAATTAATTTTATCTTATATTAAAATATTTGTTTTTATGAAATCATGTAGCAATTTGATTGATTTTATAAAGGTTGGTTATTCATCATATTAACTAATATGCTTAATTTTTGAACAGCGTCATGTTTTGAAAGTTAATTTATTTGTAATATTATTGCTCAAAAAGAAAACGGTTTTTATTAATTCATTTTTAGTATTTATATTTTGGGAGTAATATTATGCATAACAAAGGTGATTATTTGCAATTAAGTATTTTGGAGCAGTTAAATCAACATATTAATGAATTAGAACATAGCTTACAGAGCCAAAAGAAACTTGTTCATGAAACTATTTTGAAGTTAGAAAAAAATGTAAATAAAAATGTCTTAGATGAAAAAGTGGGTAGAAATCATACAAGAATTTTTTCAGTGAATGGAATTCGAATTGATTTTGAAACTTAGAAAAATTAAGAACATATATAATTAAATTTTAATTTTCATAGCAGGATAACAGAGCGAGAGCAGCTTCTCAACTCCAAGAACAAATCAAGTTATACAAAAAAATAATTGTACAAGCGAGTATTTAGGTTGTACAATTATTTAGTAAGGTATTTTTTTGTACACCTTTTGTGAGGAAAAGATGATTAAAGTTGGTATAAGCTCATGTGTTCTTGGTCAAAAAGTTCGATTTGATGGCGGACATAAATTAAGTAGATTTGTTGATAGAGTTTTAACTCCTTATTTTTCTTTCCAGCCTATTTGCCCTGAAGTAGCAATTAATATGGGTGTTCCAAGACCCACAGTTCGTCTATTATTTAAAAATCAAACAAACCTCTTAGTAGATACTAAAACACATGAGAAAGATTTTACTGATCAAATGAATGATTTCTCTGAAAAAAAAATAAATCAACTTAATGAACAGAATCAAATGTGTGGATATATTGTCTGCGCAAAATCACCTACATGTGGTATGGAAAGAGTAAAGCTTTACAGAGAAAATGGAAATACTATTCCAGGAGGAACACCGGGTCTTTTCACAGGTAAGTTAATTCAAAAAATGCCCTGGTTACCAGTTGAAGAAGATGGTCGATTGTGTGATTTGGTATTACGCCGAAACTTTATTGTTAGGGTATTTGCGTTAAATGATTACTATAAAAATATAAATCTTCAGTCTAAAAGAAAAGATTACATCAATTTTCATACGCGATATAAATATTTGCTGCTCTCTCACTGCCAAGAGGGTTACAAAGAATTAGGCCATTTAGTTGCCCATATTTGCGAATATAACAATGAAGAATTTTACCATATTTATAGACAAAAATTTATGGATACTCTTAGAAAACATGCCAATAGAAAAACTAATACTAATGTACTAATGCATATTCAAGGACACTATAAACAAATTTTAGATAAAAATGAAAAAAAGGAACTTTCCGAAATTATTTTAAAATATAGGAATTCAATCTTACCTATTGAATCACCGATGACTTTATTAAAACATTATCAAAATAAATATTATGACAAGTTTATTGAATGTCAGTCTTTTTTATCGCCATACCCAGAAGAGTTGAATATCAGATATGGAATGCAATAAATTTTATACTATTACGGAAGTATCAAAAATTACAAATGTGAACTCTGTAACACTGCGAGCTTGGCAAAGAAGATATGGATTAATTAATCCCAAAAGAAATCCCAAGGGTCATAGAGTTTATGATCAATCAGACATAAATATAATTCATCAAATCTTGAACTGGTTAGATAAAGGTGTACCCATCAGAAAGGTAAAGCCTCTTTTATTATCTGATGAGACTTTGAACCATGATGTGAGTAACTCAAATGAAGACTTCACCGAGGTATCTACGATAATTGACTTATTATTGAGTATGAATAGAAGAAAGATTCAGTCCTATTTAAATGAGGTGCTGAAAAACTATCCTTATCATATATTTTATAATCAAATTTTTAAAAAAATACAACATAAATTAAAATCTGGCATTATACCTAATCAAGAATTCTTATATGATTTATTTGTAAATATTTCTGTTGATATTTTTAAATCTATTATTTCCAGTTTAAATAAACAAAATACAGAAAGTGTTTTAATTATTAGTTTTAATTATGATTACCTACACATTTATCATGATGCTCTTACTTTAGCCAATCAAGGTTACTACATTGATTTTTTGGTATGTGCGAATGCCAATAACTTAACGTTAAAGGCGTACTTAAATGCAAATAAAATTACCAAAGTATATTGCTCTCATAACGTTACGCTTAATCAAAAACAAAAAAACTTCATCAGTAATTTAGATAACCCCGGAATCTTATTAAAAAAAGAAGACATGATGATGGGGGGAAATGAATGATGAGTAAAAATAATAGAAGATTAATTTGGTTAAGAAGTGATTTAAGGATGATGGATAATATTTTATTTTCTAGAGACTATGAATCATCGGAAGAAACTATTGTTATCTATTTTCATGCCATTCATGAATGGAAATTACACAAAAAGTCGAATATTCAACGCGCTCTGATATTTGATAGACTCAAATATTTATATCTTTTATTTAAAGAAAAAAATATTCCATTTTTTATTTTTGAAATTAATAGCTTTTCCGAAATACCTGACTTTCTGATTCAGTTTATGAATCAATTTTCTATTCAGAAACTTTTGAGCAACTATGAGTATGAATATGATGAGTCTGAAAGAGATCACGCTGTTCATTTTCTTTTATCTCGGAATAATTTTGAATATATACAAATGCATAATCAAACTTTATTAGAGCCTGGAACTGTATTAAATGGTGAGAAAAAAATGTACAAGGTTTTTACTCCATTTAAAAAAAAATGGATTCACCAACTAGATAGAAGTAAATTTAATATAGAAACTAATCATTATAATACCCTTACCGATAAAATTATTTTTGAAAGCGCACAGAATGCATATAATAATTTCTTTAGAGATGTTGAATATGAAAACAAATATTTTTATAAAGAGAAAGAAATCTTAGAGATATTCAATTCTTTTGTCCTTAACCATTTAGCCGACTACGAGTTTACACGAGATATTCCAGCTATAAATGGAACAAGTAAGATGTCCCCATATCTTGCCGTAGGCATTGTCTCTCCTCAGACTTTAATAAAAATCTGCATAGACTCAAAAATAGCTCTCGATAATAGTTGGGTAAATGAAATTATCTGGAGAGAATTTTATATCCATTTACTACAAGCATTTCCAGATTTAGGACAAAATAAACCCTTTCTTCAATATACTAAATTTATTCCATGGAATGAATCTGAAGATGATTTTAATAAATGGAAAAAAGGGATGACTGGTTTTCCAATTGTAGATGCTGGAATGAGACAATTAATTGAAGAAGGTTGGATGCATAATAGAGTTAGAATGATTGTTGCAAGTTTTCTTACCAAAAACTTATTAATTCATTGGAAAAAAGGACAAGATTGGTTCATGCAGCATTTAGTGGATGGAACATTTGCTTCAAATAATGGTGGATGGCAATGGTCAGCTTCTACAGGAACGGATTCGCAGCCTTACTTTAGAGTGTTTAATCCTATTACTCAAAGTAAGAACTTTGATCCTAATGGAGAATACATCAAAAAATATGTTCCTGAACTAAAAAATATTCCTAGAAAATATATTCATGAACCATGGGATTATATCCAACTAAACTCTGAAAATATTTACTATGAACCCATGGTAAGCTTGTCATCTTCTCGAAAACAAGCTATCGAGACTTTTAAGTTTGCAAAAGAAAAATATGAAAATGGAATTTAATTTATGGAAGAGCAAAAAGTAAAAAATATTATTGATAATTTAGAAACTTTCTACAACCAATTAACTGTTAAAAACATCGATGAGTTATCTTCAATTTACTCAGATAATATTATTTTCGTAGATCCAGCCCATGAAATAAAAGGAATTGATAATCTAAAAAATTATTTCTTAAATATGTATTCCAATATCCATGAATGTCATTTTAGTTTTAAAAATATTATTATCAAACATGATATCAGCATTATTGAGTGGGATATGTCTTTTAAGCACCCCAAATTATTTAAGGGAGACTCTCGAACCGTTGAGGGAGCCAGCATACTAAAAATGAGTGATGATAAAATTTATTATCACAGAGATTACATTGATTTGGGAAGTATGATTTATGAGGGGATACCGATTCTTTCATGGTTTATCCGAAAAATTAAAAAATCACTCAACAAATGAGTTTAGGGAGTAAGTAATGGAAGCAAAAAGAAAAACGGTGATGATCACTGGAGCAACTTCAGGAATTGGCTTTCAATTAGCACAGGATTATATTGACGAAGGCTATCATGTCATTGCCTGTGGGAGGAATGAAGAAAAATTACAGCAACTCCAAAAGCTTGACCCTAAAGCCACTATACTTTCTTTTAATATTTCTAATAAGGAAGAAATACATGATAAACTTTCAACTCTTGAGTTTATACCAGATCTTATTATTTTGAATGCTGGAGTTTGTGAATATATAAACGATGGACAAATTGATAGTGATTTAATTGAGCGAGTGCACAAAGTTAATTTCTTTGCACCAGTTTGGATTATAGAGTTTTTTCAAAAGAAAGATCCACTTCTCAATACACACATTGCAGTTGTAAGTTCAAGTGCCACATTCATTCCTTTCCCTCGTTCAGAAGCATATGGTTCTTCAAAAGCTGCGTTGACTTATTTTATTAACTCACTTTCTACTGAAAAATTAAATTCAAAATTAACAGTTATTAACCCAGGTTTTGTAAAAACAGAATTAACTGATAAAAATGATTTCAATATGCCTTTTTTAGTTGATGTTGATGATGCATCTAAATTTATTATAAGAAAATTAAAAAGTTCACCTCAAGAAATTTCTTTTCCTTGGAAGTTTATGTTTATTTTAAAGTTAATCCGTATGTTACCAATAGATTTACAGATTAAGTTTACAAAAAAATTATCAAAAAATTAGGGATTAATATGAAAATAGCCATAATTGGAAGTGGAATATCAGGATTAGCATCTGCGTATTATTTAAGTAAAGAACATTCAGTGACTTTATTTGAAAAGAATAATTATATTGGAGGACATACTGCAACTCATGAATTTACTAAAGATAACAAATCCTACAGAATTGATACAGGATTTATTGTTTTTAATGACAGAACCTATCCAAATTTTAATAATTTCTTGAAAGATTTAAATATTGAAGGATTAGACACAGAAATGAGTTTTAGTGTTTCAAATCCTAGATATGATTTAGAGTATAATGGCCATTCATTTTTAAGTTTATTCGCTCAAAAGAAAAATTTTTTTAATTTGAAGTTCTACAAGTTTTTATATGAAATTATAAGATTTAATAAAATCGCTAAAAAATATGTGAATAATGAGATGTTAGAAAATTTTTCAGATGATTATTTGCTTTCAGAGCTACTAAAAAAATATAAGTTTAGTGAATATTTTTGTCAAAATTATTTGTTACCGATGGGTTCGGCAATATGGTCATCATCATTGGATGATATAAAGAATTTTCCAGTGAAATTTTTTGTAAAATTTTTTAATAATCATGGACTATTAGATATTAATAACCGCCCACAATGGAAGGTTATTCCAAATGGTTCAAAATATTACATTGAAAAAATATTTGAAAATTGTAATTTTGAAGTTAGATTAAATGAGCCTGTCATAGCTGTTGAGCGCTTTTCAAATCATTGTGCTGTCGAGATTAGTAATGAGATTTTAAATTATGATAAAGTCATTTTTGCCTCGCATAGTGACGAAACCTTAAAATTAATTAAAAACCCTACTCCTGAAGAAAAAAACATATTAGGACAAATCAAATATAAAGAGAATGAAGTTGTTCTTCATTATGATATTAATATGCTACCAAAAACCAAACAGGCATGGGCTTCCTGGAATTATAGGTTTAATAAAGATCATTTAACAGATCAATTACCTTCAGTAACATATAATATGAACATTCTTCAGAGACTTGAAGATAAAATGACCTTTTGTGTGACTTTAAATGATACGAAATCAATCGATAAGTCGAAAATAATAAATTCTTTTGTATACTCACATCCAATTTTTAATGAGAGTACTGTTAAAGCTCAAGGCTTACGTTCTAAAATTAATGGAAAAAACAACTGTTATTTTTGTGGTGCATATTGGTATAACGGTTTTCATGAGGATGGTATTAGAAGTGCATTAGATATTGTAAGTTTATTGAATGGTACAAAATATGGAAAGTAAGATCTATATTGGGAATGTAAGACACAGAAGATTTTCACCCAAAAAGCATTTTTTTAATTATCCAATATTTATGCCTTATATAAATCTTGATGAATTTGAGGAAATTCAAAGTTTACTCAAAATTTTTGGCAAATATTTTTACACTCCGATTAAATTTCAAAAGAAAGATTATTTGCAAAATAGCCAAAATATAAAAAAATCTGTTTTAGATAAATTTAATGATTTAGAAAAAACTAATTATTTAGATGCTCAAGTTTTTATGCTGTGCCAATTTAGATATTGTGAAATTTTTTTTAGCCCGATCAATATTTATTATATTTATCAGAAAAATATACTTCAAGGAGTCTTAGTAGAAGTCTCTAATACGCCTTGGAATGAAAGGTTTTATTATTCAAAAGTTATTTTAGAAGAACAAAAGTTATATAAATGGAGCCATGAAAAGTCATTTCATGTATCCCCCTTTAATCCAATGGACCAGATCTATCATTGGAAAATTAATAATCCCTCTAAATATTTAAAAGTACACATGGACGTATGTCATGAAAATAAGGTGTTTGATGCAACATTAATCTTAAAAGGTTTTCCTTTTTCAAAAAAATTGATGCGAAAATGTGTATTGAAAACACCATCTATGACATTCAGAATTTTAATCAATATTTATTGGGAAGCATTTAAAGTTTGGTTGAAGGGAAATAAATTTTATTCACATCCTGATATAAATTAAGGAGATAATAATGTATCAAGTTGAGATTGAAAAACAGTTTGACAAGCTGAATAAAAAAAACAAGTTTTATCGACATTTAGTTTTTAATTATTTAAAAAATATGAAAAACTGCTTTATTAAATTAAATGAAAGTAACCAAGATTTTTATGTTTTTGGAGATCCTGAATCAAAGAATGTTGTTGAAATTGAAGTATTTAATCCATTATGTTACAGACAAGTTATCCTTCATGGTTCAATTGGTGCTGGTGAATCCTTTATTAATGGTCATTGGAATACCAAAAATTTAACTAATTTTATAAAAGTAATGATCAAAAATGAAGATGTTATTGATCTTATAGATAGTAAATTAAATTTTATTTTTAAGATAAAGTCAAAATTAGAACATTATTTTAATAAAAATTCAGTTGTACAAGCCAAAAAAAATATTTCTCGTCATTATGATATTGGAAACGATTTATATAAGCTTTTTTTAGATGAAAGAATGCAATATTCAAGCGGCTATTTTGGCTCAGATTTTAAGATTAGTCTGAATGAAGCACAAGTAAATAAACTTGATCTTATCGCCAAAACTTTAAATGTTTCGTCTTGCGATCATGTATTAGAAATTGGAACTGGTTGGGGAGGATTAAGTATTTATCTGGCATCCGAATATGGCTGCCAAGTTACAACAACAACTATATCGAAAGAGCAATATAATTACACACAAAGTTTAATTCAAAAATTAGGCCTTCAAAATAAGATTAATTTACTTTTAAAAGATTACAGAGAACTAGAAGGAACTTTTGACAAGATTGTTTCAGTTGAAATGATCGAAGCTGTTGGAAAAAAATATATCCCCAAGTTTTTTAATAAATGTAATGAATTGTTAGATAATAATGGATTAATTTTAATTCAATCGATTCTTATGAAAGATCAAAGACATAAAGCATACTCTAACCAAGTTGATTTTATTCAAAAATATATATTTCCTGGAGGATATTTGCCATCCATAAGTGCCTTTTTAAAAGAATCGACCAATCACTCTAATCTTGTTTTAAAAAATTATATGGATTTGGGACAAGACTATGCTAAAACACTAGAGATATGGCATGAAAAATTTAATCAAAACAAAGATGCTATACTTATGCAGGGATATGATGAAAAGTTCATCAAAACATTCCAGTTTTATTTTAGTTATTGTCAGGGAGGTTTTGAAGAAAAGTCTATTAGCGTAGCTCAAATTCTCCTAGAGAAAAACATTTAAAGGGAACTTTCATGAATTTGATAATTTATAATATATTATTTTATCTTTTTTGGATTTTGTGTGTTTTTGGTAAAAATAATTATATTTATATACCTATTTTGATGCTGTGTGTAATATGGATTTGTAATAATAAATGTGTTCTGTATTCATTGAGTTATGCTATCTTTGGTTGCATCATTGATTCAACTCTAACTTATCTGGGATTTTTCGAATTTAATCAATTAATTATACCACTGTGGCTTGTGGTGTTATGGTTGGGTTTTGGCGTTTTTTTATACTTTTTTCAGCCTTTTGTCGCAAAAATCCCTTATATACTTATGATAATTGGAGGTGGTGTAGGGGGAACCTTATCCTATTTCGCGGGTATGAAAATAGGGGCTGTGATTTTTCCTAAAGATCTTTATATTACCCTTTGTGTTTTATTTGTTTTGTGGAGTATTTTAACAGGAATTTATGCAAATATTGTTATGAATAAGCAGATTAAGGAAGCTTGATATGAAACTTATTTTAAGAAAGATGTTTTATTTTTTTTTATTTTCTGCCACTTGTTTATCAACAAATATCTATGCTAAGCAAGTTGTCAATTTAAATGATATAAAAAGCTGGAAAGAAGTTGGAAAAGGGAGTTATGTGTTCTTATTCAAAACAAGATTCAAAGCTACCTTGAAGTCACCAACGTTAAATTATAAATATCCATCCTCTGAAGCTGCGATTTCAATACGTTATTTACAAAGCTTTACCAAACAAGATCTCATTGAAGCGACGTCGAGGAGTTGGAGAAGAATGGGAGAATCTCCTAGTTTTATTGCAAATGGAGAAAAAGTGTTGTCAAAAATTTATCCCAATGTTAAAGAAAACGATGTAATAACATTTGTTTATCAACCAGGAAATAGTTTGTTTTTTTTAAATAGAAAAAAAATTGGTATGATTAAAGATAATAACTTTTCCAAAAAATTTTTGGGAATTTGGCTATCTGAAAACTCAACAGCCACAAGGTTGAGGCGGTCTCTACTTAAAAATGCCCAGTAGTTCTATCAGGAGGTTACAATATGTTTAAAAAGGCATTCTTATTCGTATTATGTTCTATTCTAGTTGGTTGCTCTGCATCTATTAGTGATTTCAAAGACGAAACACCAAAGCTTGATTTCTTTCAATTTTTTAATGGAGAAACAGAGGCTTATGGAATGGTGCAGGATTCAAGTGGTAAAATAATTAGTCGATTTACTGTTAATACTATTGGTGTTATTAAAGATAATAAACTTATTCTGGACGAGACTTTTAAATGGGATAGAAAAGGTAATAATCCAAATAAGCGGATTTGGACGGTTAGAAAAGAAAATGGTAAATATATCGCAAATGCTTCAGATGTAGAGGGGGATGCTATTGGTGTTGAATCAGGTAATGCTTTTAACTTGAAATATACACTGAAAGTTATGACTGATAAATATGGTGAAGTGAATGTCTCAGTGAATGATTGGATGTACCTTCAGGATCCTAAACATATAATTAATTTAACGACAATGACTAAATTTGGATTTACAGTTGGTAAAATTTCAATTTTTTTCACAAAAAAATCATAAATCTTTATAAAAATATGACAAATTAATTTATTGAAAAAGTGATAATAAATAAAAAATAAGGTAAAGAGATCATGGACATGAAGGGATTAAAATTAGTTGGCTTATTATCTGTTGCTATTTTACTAAGTTCTTGCTCAAAAGAAAATGATAAAAAAACAGATGTTGTGAACGAAGCTCAAGTGGAACAAACGAATGAAAGTAGTGATAATACATCTGTTATTGAAGTTAATGATGAAGTAAAACGTTCGGCGGAAAAATTACTCTCAGCACTTAATAATAAAAAATATAATATTGTATGGGAGATGCTCACTGATGATAGTAAAAGTTATTTTTCTAGTCAATTTCACGACTTAAAAACTAATCCGAAAGCATTAGCTGAATTTTCCAAAGCAAGTAACATGTCAATATCTGAAATTAAACAGTTAAAAGATGAAGACTATTTTGTCTCAATTATGAGTGTATCAAATCAAAATATGTCAAAAACGATTCATCTTGATAAAATATCAATTTCTAAAAATCAAAAGAAAGCTAGCATATTTTGGTCGAATGAATCCACGAAAGGAGTCAATTATTTAATTCTTATCAATGACAAATGGTATTTGACTATGGGTGATAGTGATTAAAAAACTGTTAAATTGATTGTTTTTTTGAAAAGTGGAATTAGATTTTTATCACATTATTATAATAACTAGGTTTGCAATCATACATTAATCCTTAACATGGTCTTATGGATTAACAAAGATTTTGATAATAGGTTTTTAATATGAAATTGAAGAAACTTCATCTTAATGAATTATCGGCTAAGCAAAAAGAAATATATAATTTTCATTTGGTTGCAGCTAAGCTTGCTCAATATGGTTATCACTTAATCAAACTTGATTATAGTTATTGGAAAGCTGATTTTTTAGCATGTAGCGAAGAACATAATATTAAAGTTATTATGAAAACTGCACCGACTATTGATAAAAGTTGCGAAGACGAAGATTTACATATTGTTTTTCCTTTAAAAAACATATGGTTTTTTATGCCTTATAAGGACTTACTAGAAATTGCATCAAATTCAACAAGCTGGACGGAGACGTCTTCTTGGAAGGATTTTGGGGTTTATAGTACGACAAAAATTAATAATGATTTTCTGCAAAAAATTATAGATTATCGCTTATAGTTAAGATATATTTTGTTTTTATTTGATTGGTTTTACGACTTGTTTTGAACTATCTTTCTTCATTTTCAGAAATTAAGCTTATTTTTAAACAACAATTTTGGATGAGTACTTCCACATTATTAGTTGTTTTTTTATCGTGGGCTTTGGGTTCAATTTTTCATTTTCCGTCTTCAGTTTGGTTGGTTTTTTTCTCCGTTTTTTTAACCTTTATTAGATTTGGATCTAACAAAACATCGCAGATTTTGAATTTATTAAAAAGTTTTGTTGTGATGCTTTTGATTCTTATCATTGCGATACTTTGCTGTCATACTTTAGAGCCACCATTTGACTATATTTCGCTAACTATTTTAACTTTTTTAGCTTTTTGTTTACCAAGGTTTATGTCATATGGTAAACCTTTATCAATCTTTACATTGGTACTTTTATTAATTTATCTGAATTATTATGGCTTTCAACCAAAAGAATATCTATCAGATTTAGCTTTAATTATTAAGTCAGCTGTAATTGTCTCACTTTGTTATTGTTTTGTTATTTATGTTATACCATTGACCCAGATACCATCTATACCGATCAATAAAGACATATATGTTTTTAAACAAGCCTTTCGTATTAGCCTTAATTTTTTATTTTCAATTTTTGCTAGTTTATTTTTACCCAATTCAAATATATTGTGGATTTGTATTATTGCTTTAGTATTAAGCCAACAAAATCTTGCCATGACAATTGAGCAAGCCAAACAAAGAGTCTTTGGGACCATCATAGGCCTGATTCTTGGTTATTTTATCGCAATTATCTATTTTGAACCGTTTGAGTTTGCAAAATATTCACTCGTTTTTTTACTTTTTGCAATTATCAATTTTGCTCTTGCTAGGAAGGTATTTATTGTTACGGTTCTTGCTTCCATTTTAATTATAAATCTGTATTTTTTTATGCCAGTTAAGATGACATTCAATGATTTTGTGGAATTACGTTTGATAGATACTTTAATTGGAGTCATCATAGCCATAATTGGAGAGTTGATATTCTTTCCACGAAGTATATCTAATGATATTCGATTAGAAATTATGAAATTTTATCATGATATGACTATTTTCCTGCAAAAAACTTTAAATGAAAGTTTGGATAATGAACAAATGCTCGCATTTACAAAGGACTTTCGAATTAAAACTATCCAGCTTCATCAAGATTATACTTTTTTGACCAAAGAGCCATTATTTTATTTTACAACAACTGCTAAATTGTATGAAATTGTTGATACAACATTAAATAAAATGGTGAAAAGTTTATCGAAAATAAGTGCTGAGGACTTAAAAAATAATCATCAATTTACTTCAGTATGTATTGATGTATTTAGCCATCTTCATAGCTCAATCCCAAACCTAAAAGATAATTTGCATGAAAAGAAGGACCAACTTAAAATTATACAAACACAAATTGAGTCAATTAATGTAGAAAACAATAATCCATTAAACGATTTTAAAACGTTGATTTTAGTTTTGATTAATAGCCGAATTAAACTTTATAATTTGCTTTTAAAAAGGGAATGGCTAAAATCCTATAAACAGAAAAAGGAAAACTCCTAAAATCAATCGATAGATAATAAATGGCAACATTCCCACTTTTGATATAATTTTAATAAAAAAGTGTATACAGATTAATGCTGATAAAAATGAAATACTGGTTGCTAATAATAAGTTTAAAAAATCAATTTTTAAATTAGGTGTTAAAATCAATTTGTAACTGTAGTAACCCATTGCTAATGATATCACTGGAATGGATAACAAAAATGAAAATTTGGCTGCAGATACTCGGTCAAACCCTTTGAGTAGAGCAGCCGTAATTGTTATGCCTGACCGAGAAGTCCCAGGAATCAATGCAATAGATTGGAATAGTCCAATAAAAAATGCATCTTTCCAATTTAAATCTTTCAAAGTGTTTGTCTCACGTGCTGAAGAAAAGCTCCACCAGAGTAAAAAAGCAAAAATAATTGTTGATAGGGCAATAACAAGACTTGATCTTAAATAAACCTCAATAAAATCTTTTAGGAAATATCCAAAAATGCAAACTGGAATGCTTGCTAATATAAGTAATCCAAATAATTTTGAATGTTCATTAGGATTCCTTTTTAAAATTGCATTATATGTTCCAACCAATATCTCATAAATTTCTTTTCTAAAGTAGATAATGACTGCTAATAAAGTGCCAAAGTGTACACAGACATCAAAAAGAATCCCTTGATCATTCCACCCCAGTAATTGCGAAGGTAAAATTAGATGTGCTGAGCTAGATATGGGTAAAAATTCGGTTAAACCCTGAATTAATGCAAGAAAAATCGTTTGAATATGGCTCATCTTTAATACTTTTTATTTATTTAATATTTCAATGTATCTCAATTCATACTTTTAATCTTAACTTGAAAGAGTTTTTGATAATTTTTTTTTATCAATGTTGCAATTTTTTTGAAAATAGTATTGATAATAATTATCATTTGAATTAAGATCCCGTAACTATATCTACATTAACTGAGAATTAACAATGGGTAAAAAGTTATTAATTTTATTTGGAACCTTGATAGCAATTTTTTTAGTTGCTAGTGCAATTATTTATTTTGGTTCATCTCCAACAAATAATAATGCTACCAGCGAAACGAAAGCAGAAAAGACTTCAGATAAGCCAACTGTTAAAGATGGGAAATCTAAATCAAGCAGTATTTATAGTCAAAAAGCTAAGCAAATATGTAATATGATGGAACAATCATATGAGTTAATAAATAAAGGCGAAATTCAAAAGGCTCACGATATAGCATCGAGTGCATATTGGGATGTATATGATGCTGTTATTGAGATTAAATATAGATCTTATGCTTCACCCTCTCAACTTTTTGAAGTAGAGCAACAATTTCACTCCTTAGCTGCATTAATTGAAAAACCAATGAATGATAATAAAAAAGCTCAAATTAAAAAGAAAATGGATGGAATTTGTAAGGAAGTTAATAAAGAAGCAGCTTTACTAAATAAAGAATTGGGACTGTGAGGATATAAATATGTTTGATAATTCATTTTTTAGTGCACTTTCCTCATCATTTTGGATAATTCCAAGAGAGGGCACCGAAGCCTTACTTGTTGTAATTATGTTAATATCTGCCTTAAAAAAATCGGATAGAGAAGATAAAGTTGGTATTGTTTATAAAAACTGTGTAGGAGCTTTGTTTGCTGGTTTATTAATGGCACTTGGTTGTGTTTATCTAAGTAGTGTGTTCACTGGACAAGCAAGAGAGGTTAGTGAAGCGGTTGCCAGCTTACTTGCAATGGCGATGTTACTTTACGTTAATTTTGAAACCTTTTCTAGACAAGAAAACCTTCATCAATTGAGCTTATTTGGCATTGGTTTATTGGCTTTTATAAGCGTTTTCAGAGAGCTTGCAGAAACGATTTTATTTTACTTTAGTTTATTTCAAGGTTCTATGTCTCAACAATTTGGAACATTGTCAGGGTTGATGCTTGGTATTGTTTTGTTTGCTATTTTATTGATTATTTATAAATACTCAACAGATAAATATAGACAAATTAATAGAGTTATTTTTTCTTTAACCCCTTGGTTCATTTTTTTATTAGCTGTGATGTGCATAGGTAATGCGGTGAATGCATTTCAAGAGGCTAACTGGCTTGGCTTTACACCAACACAATATATGTTTGATAATTCAATTTTGAAAACCCAATCAAGTGTAGAGTATTTGCTTTGTATAACCATATTTTTAGTTTCAACTGGTTTATTGTTTTTAAAACAATTCTCGAAAACTATTAAAGATTTTTTGATTTATATATTTAAGAGTTAATTATGCCTGATAAGGTTGGTAAACAAATTCCTGTGAAATATTTAAATAATAAACCTGCTTTTCAAAAAGCAAGGTTAGTTTGGCTTGAAAAGATATTTCTAAAATTTCGTAAGAATTTTTATATAGTTCAAGCTATTATGTTTTTATTATTTCTTTATCTTACGATCGCACCATTATTTGCGAGTGTTCCAAAATCACATGATACGATATTTACAAATGTGACGCTCTTAAGTCAATTTCTGTTTTGGGGGGTTTGGTATGGTTTTTGTCTATTATCCGTAATTGTTATAGGTCGATTATGGTGTGGATTACTCTGTCCTCTTGGAGCTTTATCTGAGTGGGCAGGTCGATTAGGATTAAAAAGAGAAGTTCCTAGGTGGGTGAAATGGAATGGATGGTTAGTCATCATGTTTTTATTAGTAACCATTTTGGGTCAAACTATGGATGTTCGAGACGATCCAAAAGGACTTGCACTTCTATTTCTCTATATTTTTGTCTTAGCATTTATTGTCGGTTTGCTTTTTGGTAAAAGAGGGAGCAGACCTTGGTGTAGATATTTTTGTCCCATTGGAAAAATTTTAGGTGTAGTATCGCGTCTGGGAATTTTAGATTTTAAGCCTAATAAACAACGAAAAAAAACTGAACAGTTGCCCGAATATATTGAGGGTAGTTTATGTCCTACTGATTATAACCTTTCAATTAAATCGACCACAAATAACTGTATAACATGTGGGGCTTGTACTCATGCAAAACCTAAAGCTATGCTAGGTATTTATCTCAGAAAGCCTGGTTTTGAAGTCAAAAATATTATGAATCATAGCCCAAACTGGTCTGAGATAATTTTTATCTTAATCACACCAGGATTATGCGCGGGGGGATTCTTGTGGTTAATATTAAATGATTACAATGTATTTAGAGATTATGTGGGTGGTATCTTACTTGATAATAATTTTATGTGGTTTTTCAATCAAGCTTCACCATTACTTTCTTCACAAACATGGAATCAAAATTTCACATGGTTAGATGTAATATCAATAACATTATATATGTCTTTTTACGGAATGATCATTGCTCTTATTTTAGCAGGGACAAATGCAATTGCTTCAAAACTCATATCTTGCAATAAAGAACAATTTAAAAAGTCATTTAAAATTATCACATATCAATTTATACCAGTGGCTATTTTGTCAATTATTATTGGCTTGTGCGGGAAGTTTTTTGAAGTGTTACATGACGATTTTAACCTTCCCGAACTTATCGAAGTTTGGATTAAAAGTATCATGTTAATTTCTAGTATGTTATGGACTTTTATACTTAGTTACCAATATGTATTTAGTCTTCAATCCGTCGCTTTTTACAAAAAGTCTATGGCACTGTTGCTAGTTATAATAAATATTTTAATGATTTTATACATGTGGTGGCCTGCGATACTCGGGCAGGGCTATATGTCTGAAGTTGAAATGATCCGGCAGCATCTTATTGTACCCGGTAAATAAATAATTTTTAAAAAAAGAGGTAAGAACAATGAAAAAATTTTTCAAACCAGCCGTTTTGTCTGCGGCTATTATGGCGCTTGGGACGTCAGCTGCCTATGCAGATCATCCTATTTCTCCGCCAAAAGTATACCAAAATAAAGTGGAAGTAGCTCTTATATGGGTTGAACCCGTAACTATGGCTCCAATGCCAACGATGAATATGGAAAAGTTCGACATCCATAATGAAGTTGATATGCATGAAATTAAAGGTTCTGAAATGGGTTTTGGTGCTGGCGGTTGGATCCCTAATGCAAATATTGCTTGTACTATCAGTAAAAGAAATTCTGATTGGAGAATTGTATTTTCTATGATGCCGATGGTAGCCAATGATGGACCACACTATGGTAGAAATATAAAACTTGATGGTCCTGGACATTATGATGAGATATGTCACATTGATCCACCTGATTGGAATGGATTTTTCAGACATACAGATAAAGAAACTGGAACAGCACCATACTTTAAACCATTTACGATTAAAGGTGATTTTAAATGGATCGGTGGTGGAAAGGCGGGTGGATATTAATATCTATTCAATGATATCTGTATAATGAATATTAAATAGGATAGGTGTTATGTACAATAACAGTTATCCTATACAGAATAATCAAATTAAAAATTCCAATTTTAAATGTTTTTTTTTTCTTGTTATGTATAATAAAATTTTTTGAAGTAGAGAAAAAAAATGAAAATTTTAATTGTTGAAGACGAGATTAATACAGCCCAATATTTAAAAAAAGGTCTTGAGGAACACCATTTTGTTGTTGATATCACTCATAATGGTATCGATGGTCTACATCTTGCCCAAAACAATGTATATTCGTTAGTTATATTGGATGTTAACTTGCCTGATTTAGATGGTTTTAGTTTAATTAAAATTTTCCGTTCCAAGAATAAACAAACACCTGTGCTTTTTTTAACTGCTAAAGATGAAGTTTTTGATAAAGTGAAAGGTCTTCAACTAGGTGCAGATGATTATTTAGTTAAACCTTTCCACTTTGTAGAGTTATTAGCCCGCATAAATTCTCTAATGAGAAGAGGGACACAAAACTCGCAAATCAACGAAACCGTTCACATATCAGATTTAAAAATAGACTTTGAATCACTCAAAGCATATAGAGATGGTATAAAATTAGATCTGACAGCAAAAGAATTCAAACTTTTATCATTTTTAGTACGAAATGAAACTAAGGTTGTATCTAGAACAATGATAGCTGAGCAAGTTTGGGATATTAATTTCGATAGTGATACAAACATAGTTGATGTCGCTATAAAGCGTTTGAGAAGTAAGGTAGATACGCCATTTGAATCAAAATTAATCCACACTGTTAGGGGGTTTGGATATGTTTTGGAAAAAAGGTAGTGCCTTTAAAATCGATGCTTTTTCTCTTAAAAATAGAATATTATTATCTTATATAATATATTCTATTTTGTTATTAAGTTTTGCATTTGGTGTCAGTTACTTTGCAGTAGTTAAGATTGTTTCAGATAAAAATGAAAATTTTTTAGAAAATGAAATTAACACTATTAAAAATATTATCAAAAAATCGAAAGATGAAAATCTAAAACCGAGTCTTGCACAAGAAGTTATAACTGAAGCAGAGGACAATTCAAATAAATTTTATGTTCTAATATTATTCAACGGCAAAAACTATATTCAAACTCCTGGTATAGATTTTGATAATTTTGCCATAAAAAATAACATTCGTTCTGAAAATAATCTTTTTAAACTTAGAATTAATAAAAAGATTCTTTTATTCAAAACGAACCAATTTTTTTATAAAACCAATAATATTGAAATTATTTCTGTAATAGATATAACCCAAAGTGATGGTTTAGTTGAACAATACAAGGGGATACTATTAACTTCGTTTATTCTTATTTTTATTATTTCTTTTTTCTTCATTAATTTATTTTCGAGAAAGGGACTTCAACCGATATATGATCTTAACTTTGCGATAAAAAATACAGATCTTCAAAGCTTTAATATTAATTTATCTAGTAAAAGAAAGTGGCCAACTGAATTAACACAAACGGTGGATCTATTAAATAAAATGATGGATAAAATAGAACACTCTTTTCATCGTTTATCAAGTTGTTCAAATGATTTGGCTCATGAATTAAGAACCCCTCTTAATTCAATTGTTTGTCAAAATGAAGTGATCCTTTCAAAAAAAAGAGATAACCAAGATTATTATGATACTCTACTTAATAATCTTGAAGAGCTAAGAAGATTATCTACTTTAATTGATAAATTATTATTTATTGCAAGAGCTGAATCTCCACAAAATAGTTTGGAACGACAAGTTTATGATTTTTCATTGGATTTAAAACAATTAGTTGAATACTATGATGAAGTTGCCGAAGATAAAAGAATTAATATTCATATTAAAGGACATTGTATTGTTTATGCAGATAGATTGCTATTAAAAAGGGCTGTCGGAAATTTAATTTCAAATGCTATCAAATATTCAGAAAGTGATTCTGATATTGTTTGTTTGATGAAAGAAGATGCTAAATATTCTTACATTCTCATTAAAGATGAAGGTATTGGTATTCCTACTAAAGATTTAGACCTAATCTTCGATAGGTTTTATAGAACAGACGTGTCCAGATCTAGAAAAATTAACGGATTTGGTCTTGGACTGTCTATTGTTAAGTCAATAATAGATATGCACGATGGTCTAATTAATGCAACAAGTCAAGAAGGAAAGGGAACAGAAATAGAGATACGATTAAAAAAATAAATGACAAAATTGTAATGTAAAAGTCACTTTGATGTCACTTGTGCAATTATATAATCATTTTTTTTATAATTATCTCAAGAGACATGTTTAATTTTTTAAGTAGTGATAAAAACAAAACTTGGTTAGATTTGCTATTTTTAAGCTTGATTTTTTTTATTGCAATTTTAACTTATGGAATCCCAGCTTTATTTTCTCCTGATGAAACTCGATATGCAGAAATTGCTCGTGAAATGATCAAAACACACGAGTTTATTGTTCCTCACCTTGATGGCGTAATTTATTTTGAAAAGCCACCTCTTATTTATTGGTTAACGGCAGTTTATTTAAAATTATTTGGGTTAAATGAGTGGGCTGCCAGACTTGTTAATCCTATTCTATCACTAAGTTATATCATTTTTCAGTATTTACTTATCAAAAGGATTTTTAATTCTCGAATTATCGCACTACTTTCTTCTTTATTGTGCTTAACTTCATTACTATATTTGGTGATGAGTCGCTATTTAAACTTGGATATAGGTGTTGCAATTTTTATTAATTGTTCATTACTAACTTTTTTAGCATCCATTTATAGTCAAAAAAAGTCAAAAATTTGGTTAACATTATCATTTATTTTTTCATTTTTGGCAGTGATGACAAAAGGACTAATCGGTTTAGTTTTTCCAATGATGGTCATTGGATTATGGGTAATCTTTACAGGTAGATTTTTTCTTTTAAAAAATTACAGACTTTACCTAGGTGCAATTTTGGTTTTGCTTGTTTCAAGTATTTGGATATTTGCCGTAAATAGTCGCTATCCTGACTTTTTTCATTATTATGTAATTGTTCAACAATTTTTAAGATTTACAACAAATGAACAGCATAGAAGCATGAACATTATTGTATATTTTGTATGTGTTTTTGCCATTTTCATTCCATGGTTAGGTTTTTTACCAATTTTAGTTAAAAATTACTTCAAAAACTGGTTTAATACAAACCTTGAAGAAAAGTTTCTTATTATTTGGTTTTTATCTATAGTTGCATTTTTTGCCTTCTCACATTCTGTTTTGATCGGTTACTTTCTTCCATTAATAGCACCTGTATCGATTTTAATAGCCAAAAAACTAAAAATAGATTTTCAAAATAACACCATTTCTAGTGCAAATAAGATCCCTTTGATATTAGCGATAAGTTTCTTAATACTTTTTGCAATTGCAGGAGTAATTGTTCCACTTATTCCCAAATTTGAGTATTATCAATCCACTTTAATAAGTGTGTTTTTTTCGATGTCACTTATTCTTCTACCAATCATTATTTTTTCAATTTTATATTTAAAAAGAAAAAAAATTAGAAAATTGTTATGTTTGATTATATTTGGAATGTGTATTATTGTAAATTGTTCATGGATTGGTGCAGAATATTTATCGTCAAAGACAGTAAAGCCTTTAATAAACATCGCTCAGAGTATAATGAAAAGTAATGAGAGCACAATTATTGCTGGTTATCATGATTATTTTTATGGAGCATCTTTTTATCTTCATCGTAAATTATGGATCATTGATAATCCCGGTGAACTAGAAATTACTGGAAAAATGAGAAATTCTGGTGCTAAATATACTTTAAAAACTGAAACACAACTTTGGGATGCATGGCATTCACCTCAAAAGGTTCTCATGTTTATGAGAAAAAAAGATTATGATAGCCTTTTGAATCAAAATAAACACAAATTAATTCTTGTAAAGGCAACCTCTAAAATGGTTCTTGTTACAAATAAATAATATGTTATAGAGGAATATATTAAATTTATGAATAAACAAATTTCAGTTGTCATCCCTGTTTATAATGAAGAGGAAGTTTTAGAATCTTTATTTCAAAGATTATTTCCTGCAATGGATGAACTTAAAAGCACCTATGAAGTTATCTTTATAAATGATGGCAGTAAAGATAAATCATTGGAAATACTAACTAAAGTGCATTCAAAATATCCGGATAAAACAGTTATTATTGATTTTAATAAAAATTATGGTCAACATATGGCTATAATGGCAGGATTTGAACAGTCATCTGGTGAGATTGTTGTAACGATGGATGCTGATCTTCAGAATTATCCTGAAGATATAGGTCTTTTAATCGATCAAGTGGAGCAAGGTCATGATGTTGTCGGTGGTGTTCGAGTTAATCGCCAAGATAAAAAATGGAGACTTCTTGTTTCAAAACTACATAACTCTCTAAGACTAAAATTAACAGGCATTGATATGGTTGATGAAGGGTGCATGCTTCGAGCTTATACAAAAGATATTGTAAAACAAGTTATTGCTACAGAAGAGAACTCGACGTTTTTACCTGCTTTGGCTCATAGTTTTGCTGCGAATCCAACAGATATTGATGTCCGTCATGCAGCAAGAGAAGAGGGTACATCAAGTTATAATTTATATAAGCTAATAAGATATAATTTTGATTTTTTTGCAAACTTTTCAAAAGCTCCTCTAGAGTTTTTTACTATGCTCGGATTGGCTGTATCAACTATAAGTTTTATTTTATTTTTGTATCTTATAATACAACGTTTTATGCATGGTCCTGATGCAGAAGGTGTTTTCACACTATTTGCATTAACATTCTTTTTCATTGGTATAGTTCTGATGGGGCTGGGAATTGTAGGTGAATATATTGGACGAATTTATGAAGAAGTTCGAAAAAGACCTCGCTTTATAATAAAAAAATATTGAAGTAAGATCATTGATATTGGAGTGTTGTTTTTATGAAATTTTTGAGTAATACCTTGTTTGGTTTTTGGAATTATATAAGTGAACAACAGAATTTTATATTTAGATGGGTGCATATAACTTTAGCTGGATGCGTGTTGTTACAAATCTTGGACAGTAACTTTATGCATGTTAAATATGTATTGATGTCTTTTAATATTGGTACAATTATTCATATCATAGTTGGTATATTGACATCAGTATTAGCTTTATTTTTGGTTTTTCTATCATTTAAGAAAAGGGGACTAAAATATTATTACCCGTACATCTGGATGGATTTTCAAAATTTAAAAAAAGATTTGTTAACCATGATGTCTTTGAAATTACCAAATGCAAAACCAAAAGGCCTCGCTGCGATAGTTCAGGGGTTAGGTCTTCTTTCAATTGTTCTGGTCTGCGTTACAGGTGTGGCCTGGCTTTTATTTTGGTACTATGATTTTCCAAATGCACATGAAATTCAGAATATTCATAAAACAATTGTTGGTTTATTAGAGGCATACATTATTGGGCATCCTTTAATGGGGTTTATGCATTATGTAATGGAAAAGTATTATCCTCAATCTTTAGAAGACAAGGATGTACAGCACCAATTCAATATATAATTTGAGTCAAATTTCAATGACTCAACTTATTGTTTGATATGAAGAATCGATAAACCATCTTTTGTATATTATTAGAAAATATGCTCTTTAGAAGGGAAGAGACCAAGCTCAACTGACTTTTTATAGCTTTTTAAGGCATCAAGAATAGAGTTTTCCCTTTCTAGGAAGTTTTGAGCAAATTTAGGTATATAACCTGAGCTGATACCTAAAATATCATGTAGCACTAAAATTTGTCCATCTGTATTTTTGCCTGCACCAATTCCAATAACTGGTATATCAAGTAATTTAGTTACTTCGGTCGCTAAATTTTCTGGAACACACTCAATGACTAATAGTTGGGCGCCTGCATTTTGAAGTGTCAGTGCTTCATTAATTATTCTATCAGCATCTTCATTTGTTTTACCTTGTATTTTGAAACCACCAAATATATTTACTGACTGTGGTGTTAATCCAATATGAGCACAAACAGGAATAGCTCTTTCTGTTAGCATAGATATAGTATCTTTCAGCCATATACCCCCTTCTAATTTAACCATATGTGCGCCGGATTGAATAAGTTTTGCAGCATTGAAACAGGCATCTTTGGGGTTTTGATATGACATAAACGGCATATCAGCCATTAAAAGTGATTTGTGATTAGTAGCTGCAACACATTTTGTATGATAACTAATGTCATCGACTGTGACGGAAAGAGTATTTGATTTGCCTTGTACGACCATACCTAATGAATCACCTATAAGTATAAGTGGAATTTCAGCTTGTTCTATAATTTGACTAAAACTTGAATCATAACAGGTAACCGTAGCAAACTTTTGATTATTTTGTTTAAATTTTATAAAGTTAGTAATACTTTGAGCTTTCATAATAGGCTTTAATATAAATTTATTATAATATAATTTTAATTTATATCTTTCTTAAATTAATTACTAGTCCCTAAAAAAGGATTGATAAGTATGAAAAAACTTCCTCCCTTAAAAGCTATTCCAGTTTTTGTTGAGGTTGCTGAAAACTTAAGTTTTTCAAAAGCGGCTGACAAATTATTTGTTACGCATTCCGCTGTTAGTCAAAACATAAAGCAATTGGAATCCTTTTTTGATAAAAAATTGTTCAATAGAGAAAATAAGGTTATTTCTTTGACAGAGTTTGGAGAACGATTTTACCTTAAAGCAAGGGAGTCTATTAGGATTTTAGAAGAAGCAACCAAATTTGAATTAAAAAAAATTAATGAAATTAATATTCAGTGTATATCGTCTCTGGCAATTAAATGGTTAATACCCATTTTCCCTGAGATGAAGCAAGCATTTCCAGATTTAAATATTAAGATTACGACTCCAATGCATGATTATTATACTGCTGGTGACACATCTAAACCATCTTCAAAAGAAGTTATATTGAATTCTGATATAAGTATTTTATATGGCAAAAAAGAAGATTTTGAGCAAGTTAATTCAAAGCTATTTTTTGAAGATGAATTAATTTTAGTTTGTGCTCCATCGGTTGCTCAGCACAATAATTTACAGAATATATTGAACAAATATCCGAAGATTGTTGTTGATGTACCTTTCAGGGAAGACGACTGGGCATTTTGGAGCGCAAATATGGAGTTACTAGAAACTCCTGAAGATAATAATATTCTTTTTCAAACCTCCTTACAAGCTATCCAAGCAGCCATTGCGGGTCTTGGCATTTTTGTAACACATAAAGCTTTTGTAATTGATGAGTTAAAAAATGGTTTGTTAATTAATTTAAATACAAAAAAAATTGTCCCTGATTATCATTATTATTTAATTATGGATACAGAAAATAGACAGAAAAAAACCTTAGAGCTAGTTGAGTGGCTTTATCAAAAAGTTTAAAAACAGAGGTCACATTCGAACAAATTGAAATGTAACCTTTAATTAGCTCTATAATAAAATTGATCAAAAAAGATAGTTGATAGTAAACATATAACTCCTACCTTCAGTGTAGTATTGAGTATTTTTATCTTGAACATAAGTAATAGCTCGATGATTAAAAATATTGTTAACTACAAATTGAGTTTTGAATTGAGGAACGACCTCATAATTTAAAGAAACATTAAATAGATTATAGGGATTATAATTATAACTGTAATATTGCACTTGCTTTGTTTTTCCAACATATAAGTGAGTTAAGTATAAATTTAAATTGTTCTGAATAGGAATCCCAACTTGATCTTTTACAAGCCACTTAGGCACTTGATCTGGAAAATTACCATTGTTGTCCTTAGCTTGAGTATAGGTAATATTTGTTAGCCAGCTAAAGAAGGAATTGGTAATAGAAATTTGATATTCAATTCCTTTGGATTTAAATGAATTTTGATTAGTAGCGATAAAGTTAATGTAGTTTATCAAATCAACAAAATGCCCTTGAAAAACTGACAGTGTATTTTCTATTGATGAATTTTCCCAATCACTTATATTTTTTAAACCTACTTCATTTAAGTATGAGTAACTTGGTTTAAGCTTTGGTTGATTTTTTCCGATGGTTGTCGACACATCATAGGGAGTAGGGAGTGTAATTGATTTTGAGTATGAATAATATAAACTGGTCCGTGGGGTAAATTCATAAGCAGTTCCTGCACTATATTCTTGAGCATTTTTAAACTGACTGAAACTGTTAAATTTTGCACCACCATTAATGGACCACTTATTGGTTAAATAAAGTTTAGAATTAAATAGTAAGGCTCTGTCAATTTCTTTTTCATTATATGAAGAAGAAATATCGGAATGTTCATATTGTCCGCCAAAAGTCAAATAACTTTTTTTATTTAAGTGATATTTTAAAGTAGTTCTAACATAGTTTTGATAGACATCGTAATTACTAAATTGAACATAATTTGATTCAGTAAATGCATAAACAAAATTCAAATCTAACTGTTTTGATAACTTCTGATTATGATTGAGACTGATTTGTCTTGTGGTTTGAGTATTTTGTGCAACTTCGCCATTTGTAGGTTGTTTTGAAGGGTCTAAAGGAAAGATGCTTTGATAAGGTGCATAGTTTGTATGGTATTCAAGAAATATAAGGCTGGTTTTGCTTGTTGTTGAATAGTGCGTTAAATTAATTAATGCACTTTGATTATCATTCTTATTCTTATATTTAGTATTTCCATTGAAATTTGGCAAACCTGTATTAATGTCATAACCCTGGGTTGCATACTGGTTTAGTGATAATCCGATACCCCATTCATTATTTTTTTTAGAAATATTTATTTGAGTTTGATAGGTTTGATTCGACCCATAACCAAAAGAAATAGAGTTAGGATAATAGCCGGGATCATAGGTATTAATATTAACAATTCCTGTTACAGCATTACCTCCATATAAAAAAGAGGAGCCGCCACGGACAATCTCGTATTCTTTAGTCATACTTGTAGGGAAGTTAAATAAACCAGAAATGCCAGAGGAGTTTGATGGTAATGGTACACCATTTAAAAAATATTGTGTGTATTGAGAGCCAATACCCATATTGAATACAGTTGGATAGCCTTGACCTTTATCAATATATATAAAGCCAGGAGCATTATATTGAAGCACATCGTCCAAAGAAGTTTGTCCTCTCAAAGCTGCTTCAGCTCCACTAATTTGTGTTGAATTAGCACTTAAATTAGACATTGATGTTGGAGATGAAAGTAATTTTCCTTTAGTAATGGTCAAACTTAAAGGTTTGTTTCTATTATCGTCTCTTACATTTGTTGGGTAATTCTTTTCAGGTTTTTTGTTATTGATTCCATTGTTTTCTTGAGCATATACATTTAGGCTCAAAAGTGTCAGAGCACTAATTATTAATATGTTGTTAGAGTTTTTCATTTTTAGATTTATTGTTTTGATAGGCTTTTGCATTTTAAGACGCATAGACGTCTATGTAAAGTTGTTTTTTTATAATATTTTTTTCGCAAGAAGGGCTAAATTATAAGCATCATCATAGCCTGAATGTTGGGTACCTTGCCATTGAATCTCTAATTGTTCCATAGCAGCTCTTTGTCCAATTCTACCATTTGCAATACGTTTATTAATTTTAAATAAAGTTGCTAAATTGATGTATTCTCGAATCGGGTATTGTAGGTTCTTTTTTTACATTCATTTCTTAGAATGACATCATCATACCCCCATGCCGCAAAAACCTTCTGTTTCGTAGCGAAGTTTTTCATAACTGATTTTAAAACATGTTCCAGAGGTCTGCCTTTCTTATTGATTAGATTTGGTGTAATACCAGTTAAGTTTGTACAATACTCTGAAATCTCATCAGTATCCGGCTTTACGTAATATTGTGCACGTTTAACAATAGAGTTTTCCATCAAATCTATTTCAGCAAGACCAACTTCGATGATTTCTCCAGTCGTTTTCCTTATAGATTTATCCCAACAACACATTTCAAGATCAAAGCAAACAATTCTATTAAAGTTCATGTATTCTGTAATTTTTTATTAAATTGTAACATAATTTTACCAAAAATATCCTTTTACATAACTATGTGCACTAATTTTGCACAAATGTCATTGATAATATTGGATTTATTCATATTTAGAAGTTTAAACTATTAAAGATTAAATTCTAAAATTTTAATATCCACAGAAGTTGTGAATAACTTTGTGTAAATCCTACTTAAGCACCGTTATTACTGAGATATTTGTTGAGTCAAGGAAATTTATAAATTTATTTGTTCATTGAGATCCTTGTATGTTGTTACATCGTAGATCTAAAATATGATGGCATTCGTAAATAAGAATTTTTTAAATCTATACGTAAAGGATTTGGCTCAAGTTTTGAGCTTTCAAGTTTACTAAGATCTAACCAAGAAAAAGTTAGATGGGGTTCATTAGATTTTGGAATATCAGGATAATTTAGATTGTCCAAGGATACTTTAAAAATTAAGTTTAATTCAAATTCTTCCTGATTACCGTTAACCCACTTATTCTCAATCACACCAAAAAAGCTAAGTTCAGCTATGTCGCAACAAATTTCTTCTTTTATTTCTCTCTTTAAGGCGTATTCGGCTTTTTCACCGATTTCAATGTGACCGCCTGGTAAATAGCAGTTCTGATCACCCTTAGCATGGCAAACTAAAAGATGGTTTTTTTGGATAATAATAGCTCTACTTACATAATGGAAACTCATTTCTTTCCCTTTTTTAAAATTTATTCTTGAAAGATAAAACCACTCCATTATATAGTTGTTTACAGTTAAACAAAATAATCAATTAAATATATTAAATGAATATGAAAGAAAATAACTTAAGTAACCTTGATGAGCATGAAAAAAATTTGATTAATTTACAAAAACACGCTGCCTATTTGGTTTGGAAAGTAGAAGAGTCAATTTGCGCACCAGCTGAAATTAGAGATTTTGAAAATAATATAACAAATCCTATTGAAAGAGATGCATTTAAGAAATTTGTATCAGACTATAAAAAAAAATTAGGTAAAATTTAAATTAATGAAGTTAAATATATTTCACATTAATGACACACACTCAAATTTTGATCCATCAATATTAAAATTAACTGTTCCTATTCAGAACGAACTTATTGAATTTTGGGTTGATTGTGGAGGATTTTCTTATATTAATAGTGAAAAGAAGAGAAGAAAGAAGGACTCTTTGGCTAATAATCTACCATTTTTCTTTTTTGATGGTGGAGATACTTTTCAGGGCTCACTTTATTTTTCATACTTTAAAGGGAAAGCAAATGCAGATTTGTATAATATTCTTTCTCCTGATGGAATGGCCTTGGGTAATCACGAGTTAGATCTTGGAAACGAATTGTTTTATGAATTTCTTGATGAAATTAATTTTCCAATATTTGCAGGAAATTGGGATTTATCAAAGGAATCCCCGAGCAAATTAAGCTCTAAGATTAATAAAGATCATCTGATCGATTACAATGTAAAACAGCAGATTGCTAATTATAAAATATATAATGTTAATAATGTTAAATTGGCTGTATTCGGTATAACAATTGATAATATGGCAGAAATAGCAAGTCCAGATCATGATACGGAATTTTTGAAAGCTATCCCTGTTATTCAAAATACAGTTCAACATCTTCATAATTTGAAAATACGTCATATTATATTATTAAGCCATTTAGGATTTAAGAAAGATCAAGAAGTTGCTGAAAAAGTTGATGGAATAAGTATTATAATTGGTGGGCATACTCATACTTTACTTGGAAATTTTTCAAATGTGGGTTTGAAAAAAATTGAAGAATATCCTTTTGTTATGAACAATACCTTGATTGTTCAATCAGGTTCTAATTCCCTAAGTTATGGCTATCTAGAATTGACTTTAAACTCAGATGGAGTAGTGAGTTCTTATAATGGTAATAACTATTTGATGTTGGATACGCAGTTTTATAATGATAAGGACAAAAAAAAATTAATTGATAGCTCTTTGTCGAAGAAGATTTTTTCTTATTTAAAAAGACAAGATGGAGTAATTTTTGCTAGTAAAGATAAACGTATAGAACATTGCCTTAATACCAACTATAGACAGATTAAAGCAAAGTTAGAAAAAAAGATAATTGCTCAAGTAGAGGAAGACTTAAATCATATAAGAATACCTAATGATAACAAATCCAGTTGTGTTGCTCCATTAGTTGCAGATTCTTTTTTATGGTCTGCAAACAAACTCGGTAAAAATGCTGACTTTGCAATTCATAATGCTGGAGGGGTTCGTTCCCATATTCCAAAGGGTAATTTAAGTGAAGGCGATATTTCGGGTAAAATCCTTCCATTTGAAATTGAATTGGTACAATATAGATTAAGCGGAGAAAAAATAAAAAAACTTTTAAAAGATTCAATTACGAATGCTCTTTATGCAAAAAACTCTAGCGGGGGTAGCTATCCATATGCAGCAGGCCTTCGTTTTGATGTTAAAATTTATCAATCAGGTCAGGTAGATGTTTTTAACGTTGAAATTAAAACTAATAATGGATGGGCTAAAATCATTGATGATAGAGAATATGTGTCTATTTCATCAAGTTATACTGCAACAGGAAAAGAAGGATATGATGAGATTTTAAGCTCTACAATTCCAATCACTCCAATTGGAATATGTATGAATGATGCATTTATAAAATATTCTGAATTTAGGAAAACTTTGAATAAAAATTTATTATAAAAGAATAAAGATTCGCATTACTTTTTCTAATGATTGACAATTAATAATTATCATTTTTTTTTGAAAACTTTAAGAGTATATTGCTCCACATTGAAAAGTTACTTAATACTTAAGATTTGGAGGAAGCATGAAAAAAAGAATCTTAAATAAAATTTTTAAAAATAAAATGAAAATTAGTCAAAATAAGTTATTTTTGTCTGAACATATGAAAAAAGATATAGGATTGTATTAATCCTACTATATTTGATACTGCAAAAAATTGCAGTATCTATATCATTCCCTCTACCTAACATCTTTAAAAGATGCCCCAAAAAACTTAAACAAATTTCGAAATCCATAAAAAAACAATTATTTATCTTCATTTTTATTTTGAAGTAAGTTGTAATTTAATCTTTTTCAATTAATATTGATATATTGATAGGAATTAGCAATTATCTATATAGAAAATGACAATTAGATATTTAATTGATTTAAGCATAACATTGTGGAGAATTTGAAATGGGTTTCTTTAGTAAATTATTCAAAAAAGATGACAATATTCAAGAGAGCATAGCTGAGCCAGTTCATTATAATGGTTTTGTAATTTATCCTGAGCCAATACATGAAAATGGTCAATATAGAGTAGCAGGAAGAATTTGTTTATCTAAAGATAATGACACATTGACACACACTTTTATTCGTTCAGATGTATTAAATAATATTGAAGATGCTCAGGAATTGATGATTAGTAAATCTAAACTATTCATAGATCAAAGTGGTGAGGATATTTTCTAATTCTTACATGCTTAAGTGGTGAACAGTTACTAACTGTTTTTAGTTTTAACATACCAATAGTGAAGGAATCATTATGCAAATTGGTGTACCAAAAGAGACTTTTATTGGAGAAAATCGCGTTGCAGCGACTCCTAAGTCTGTTGAACAACTTATTAAACTTGGATTTGAGGTTTTTATTGAAACAAATGCAGGTTTATTGGCAAGCTTCGATAACGAAGCATATATTAAAGCTGGCGCTGAGATTGTTGATAAAGCAGAATCTTGGTCTAAAGATATAACTTTAAAGGTAAATGCACCCAATACTGAAAGTGAAATTGACTTGCTTAAAGAAGGTTCAAATTTAATTAGTTTTATTTGGCCTGCACAAAATGAAACATTACTTAAAACACTGGCCAGCAAAAATATAAACGTCATGGCAATGGATTCTGTACCCAGAATCTCAAGAGCTCAATCATTAGACGCATTAAGCTCAATGGCTAATATTGCTGGTTACAGAGCTGTTGTCGAAGCTGCGCATGAATTTGGTCGTTTTTTTACTGGACAGATTACAGCTGCGGGTAAAGTTCCTCCAGCTAAAGTTTTAGTTGCAGGTGCTGGTGTTGCAGGTTTAGCTGCTATTGGTGCTGCTGGTAGCTTGGGAGCCATTGTTCGAGCTTTTGATGTTAGACCGGAAGTTAAAGAGCAAGTTCAGAGTATGGGCGCTGAATTTTAGAAATCAAATTTGAAGAAACCATTGAATCTAATGATGGTTATGCTAAAGAAATGTCTGATGATTTTAATAAAGCAGCAGAAGCTGTTTATGCAGAACAGGCAAAAGATGTAGATATTATTATCACAACAGCATTAATACCTGGTAAGCCTGCGCCTAAATTAATCACAAAATCTATGGTTGATTCAATGAAACCAGGAAGTGTCATTGTCGATTTAGCTGCCGCAAACGGTGGAAACTGCGATTATACTGAAAAAGATAAAGTTATAACTACTTCAAATGGTGTGAAAATAGTTGGTTATACAGACATGGTTAGTCGGTTGCCTACTCAATCCTCTCAGCTTTATGCGAATAATCTCGTAAATTTGTTGAAATTACTTTGTAAAAATAAAGATGGTCAGATAGATATTGATTTTGATGATCAAGTCATAAGAGGTTTAACCGTAACTAAAAGTGGTGAAGTAACTTGGCCTGCTCCACCAATTCAAGTTTCAGCTCAGCCAAAAGTAGAAGTTAAAGAAACTGAAATTGTGGTTGAAGAAAAAAAGCCTTGTGTCTATAAGAAAGTAGGTTTACTTGCTCTAGGATTAATTGGGTTTGGATGGATTGCACAATCCGCTCCTCCAGAGTTTTTATCACATTTTACAGTTTTTGTGCTGTCATGTGTTATAGGTTATTACGTTATTTGGAATGTTACGCATGCACTTCATACTCCTTTAATGTCAGTAACAAATGCAATTTCTGGAATAATTGTTGTTGGTGCTATTTTACAAATAGGTCATGGATCCGCATTAGCCACATTTTTTGCATTTATTGCCATCTTAGTCGCAAGTATTAATATTTTTGGTGGATTTACAGTAACCAAACGTATGCTTGAAATGTTTCGTAAAGATAAGTAAGGAGAATTTTTAAATGTCATTAGGATTAGTGCAAGCAGCTTATGTAGTTGCAGCAATATGTTTTATCTTATCTTTAGCGGGTCTTTCAAAGCAAGAGTCTGCAAGATCTGGTAACTATTACGGTATTGCCGGTATGACTATTGCTTTATTGGCGACTATTTTAGGACCTCATGCTGAAGGGTATTCTTGGATCATTTTAGCTATGGTTATAGGTGCAGTTATTGGTATTATTCTAGCCAAAAGAGTCGAAATGACGGGTATGCCTGAGTTGGTTGCAATACTTCATAGTTTTGTGGGGTTAGCTGCCGTTCTTGTTGGGTTTAATACTTTCATTGAACTAGATTCTACTCAATTCAATCAAGTTATGCTAAACATTCATCTTGTGGAAATATTCTTGGGAGTATTTATAGGTGCTGTAACTTTTACTGGTTCAATTGTTGCTTTTGGAAAACTAAGAGGTTTGATCTCATCGAAACCTTTGATGCTGCCACATAGACATAAACTAAATTTAGTTGCGTTGTTAATATCTCTCTATTTACTATATTATTTCGTTGAATCGAATGGTAATGTGTTTACATTAGTATTAGTAACAATAATTGCTTTAATATTTGGCTATCATCTTGTTGCATCTATTGGTGGTGCTGATATGCCGGTTGTAATTTCCATGCTAAATTCATACTCAGGATGGGCGGCTGCAGCTGCTGGTTTTATGTTAAATAATGATTTATTAATTGTAACTGGTGCTTTAGTTGGTTCTTCAGGAGCTATACTCTCATATATCATGTGTAAAGCTATGAATAGATCTTTTATCAGTGTAATTGCAGGTGGTTTTGGAACTGATGTTCAAATTGATTCAGATGAAGAGTATGGTGAATATCACGAAAGCAGCGCCGAAGAAGTTGCTGAACTGTTAAAAGATGCAAAGTCAGTTATTATTACTCCAGGTTATGGAATGGCTGTCGCACAAGCTCAGTACCCAGTTTATGAAATAACGGAAAAATTGAGAGCTAAAGGTGTAAATGTTAGATTTGGGATTCATCCAGTTGCAGGAAGACTGCCAGGACATATGAATGTTTTGTTAGCTGAAGCAAAAGTTCCCTATGATATTGTTTTGGAAATGGATGAAATCAACGACGATTTTGAAGAAACAGATGTTGTATTAGTTATTGGCGCTAATGATACCGTCAACCCAGCTGCGGCAGAGAATCCAACAAGTCCAATCGCTGGAATGCCTGTTTTAAAAGTATGGAATGCTAAAAATGTTGTTGTTTTCAAAAGATCGATGAATACTGGTTATGCAGGTGTTCAAAATCCTTTGTTCTTTAAAGAAAACTCATCAATGCTTTTTGGTGATGCAAAAGAATCATGTCTTAAGATCTTAGAAAATCTTTAAGGTTTAAATTTTGTTAAATACTTTTAATATGTTAGTATGAACTATGTGTTCATACTAACTTTGGTTTTATTTGTGAGACATAATTTTTTATTAAAAAGTCTTGTTTTTTTTTAATTTTTTTTACTTTTAAAGCTATTTCGGAAGATATATCTCAAAAGATTATTGCCTTTAGAGAAAAATTATTAATTGTTAAACCAGTTAGAAAATTTTCATTACAACATATTTTATCCCGCTACCCAGAACAGCTTTTATTGCCTTCAAAACTCCTACCACAAACATCAAGTTATAATATTAAAGAATTACAAAAATTATATAAATTTTATAAAAGTGATTGTAAAGGTGATAAAACTGTAGATCCCAGGCTATTACAACCCTTAGTGTTTACACGAGCGATGTGTCTTAATCTTAAATTACCTCCAAGTTGGTTTTCTCGCGCAAACTATATTCATCCAGGTGGAGGTTCATATGCAAAACGATATATTGAAAAATATCCTAAAGAAAAGAAAAAGTATGAAAGATTTTTGCATATTCGTGAAAGAAGTAAGTCAGGTATATTAACAGAACTAGGCCAGCTACAAAGAATGAATGAAACAGCCATTGAAAATTTGGTTACAGGAACACCTTTGATATTATCGGGACAATACTTATGGTTTAAAAGCAATCAATTTTATTCTGTTTACCCAAAGAATTCATGGAAAAAAATAGCTGATGAACTTGGTTTAAATATCTCTACGAGAAAAAACAATGTATTTTGTTTAGAGAAATTAGGAAATGTATGTATAAATAAAGTCGAAAACAAAGATAAATTTACTTGGTATTTATTCATAATATTAATCATTTTAAATTTCACTATCATTTTTGCTTGGATTATTTCAAGATGGATAGAGCATAGAAAAATTCTTAATGAAAGGATGCTCATACTACAAATCTTGACTCATGAACTTAGAACACCGATAGCAAGTTTAGGTATGACAGTTGAAGGATTTAGGAAATCATTTGATAAGCTGCCTGACTCTCTTTATGATGAGTTTAGACGTTTATGTGAGGATAGTAGGCGTCTGAGGCAGCTTGCAGAAGCAAGTAAAGACTATTTGTTAGCAAATCAAGGACAAATGAAAGTTAGCGAACTTGAATCTTTAAATTCTTGGTTATCCTATATTTGTGAGTCATATAATGTTAATATGCACACCAATAAAGATACTAAAGTCTTTTTAAATGTTTACTGGTTGGGCACTTGTATTGATAACTTATTATCAAATGCAACTAAATATGGAGTGGCTCCTATTGAGCTATATTCTAGTGTTGAGTCTGGACAGCTTGTAATTAAAATTATCGATCAGGGAAATTTGAAGTCATCTGATTGGAGCAGACTAAAAAAGCCATTTGAAAGTAAAAGTGGTTTAGGTTTAGGCTTAACTATTGTTGAGTCAATGATAAAAAAAATGGGGGGCACTTTGAGATTAGAAGGGCCACCTACAACGTTTATAATGGAGATACCTTGTGAATCAAACGATACTGTTGGTAGAAGATGATCAAAATCTTGCTGAAGGTTTAAAAAACATTTTAACATCCTCTGGATATGATTGTTTATACGCGAATTGTGCATCTCAAGTAGAATCTAAATGGAAAAATGCAGATTTGGTTGTGTTAGACAGACAACTGCCAGAAGGTGATTCGAAAGAATTTATTAAAAATTGGAAAAAAATTAAACAAATTCCAATTATTATGCTCACAGCAATGGTTTCTGTTGGAAATAAAATAGAAGGACTTGATAGTGGAGCAAATGATTATTTAACAAAGCCTTTTGTTGAAGAAGAACTCTTAGCTAGGATTAGGGCACAACTTCGTACTAATCAAGATCAAGAAGTTAAAAATAATATAAAAATTAATGATAATATAACCATTCTGCTTGAAAGTAGAGAGGTTGAAATTGATGGAAAGTTAATAATATTAACTCGAACTGAATTTGATTTATTAGTTTTCTTATCAAAAAGTATTGGTAGAGTTTTTACTAGAGATGAATTACTTGATCAAGTTTGGGGGTACAACCATTATCCGACGACTAGAACAGTAGATACACACATACTACAATTGAGACAAAAACTACCTGGTATTGAAATAGAAACTTTAAGAGGTGTAGGTTATCGAATGAAGCCTTAATTATATGAAATTTATGCGATTTAATTATTTCTTGCCAATTATTTTGCTCCTTACCACTTTAAATTTATTGGCTAAGGATCCAAACTGGTTTTTATATAAAAATCAACTTTCTGCTGCTCATAGAAACTTGTTACAAGGAAATGAATCGGCCTCTTTTGATAAAATCGTAAATCTTTTACAGCATAAAGTAGATATAGTTGAAAAAAACAACTTGATAAGTCTTCTTCATAGTGCAATTAATTTAGATTGTGGACGATCGTTATCTAATTTAAATTATCCAACTTGGTTGAAATCTTTATCTATTAAAAGAGTATACTCACAAGGTATAAATTCTTCTTATTCTCTTGAGATATTAGGGGTTTCAACATCTGATGAGATGAAAGTTAGTTTTATTAAGTGGCCCAATAATCAGATCATAAATGCAAATGTAAAAGTACAAACAGATGGTAAGTTTGTAACAAAAAAAAACCTTGATAGTTCAATCTCATCTGGATTGTATTTGATAAAGATTTCAAACGGAGATAAGTCCTGGACAAGCTGGGTTGTTCTTAGAAAGCCCAGGTTAAGTTTTCATTTGGGGTGGATCAGTGATGATACATGGTTTTTACAGAATATAACTCTTCAAGAATCAATATGTCCAGAACCAACTCTACAACTTACAGTGAAAAATATAAATATTGATGACGATAAAGATTTAAAAGTTATCCCATTGAGTTTAGTCGACAGAAAAATTCCAGAATTAATGATTCCTTCAAAACAGTACAGAGTGGAAGTAGGGTTAACCTTCACGAGATTTCAAGGAAAAATTAAAATTGAAAATGAGCAAAATATTTCAGAACCGTTTATGTACTCTAATCCTTCAGAGTTTGATCATTATGATTATAACCAAAATTAAAACGTATTGGCAAAGTAATTAGTTATAAATAGTCGGTATTTCTTCACGTTTATGCATAGTTCTACAATAAATTCCTTCTAACTTTTCAGATTTTCAGAACTAATTACTTTTCCTTCTAAGTAATCGTCAATATCATCGTATGATAAGCCAAGGACAGATTCATCTGATTTCTGAGGGTCTAAAGATTCAAGATCCGCGGTAGGTGTTTTATGTATAAGAAGACTAGGAGCTCCCAAGTGAGATGCCAGAAGTCTAACTTGCCTTTTATTCAAGCCAAATAAAGGTGCAAGGTCACAGGCACCATCACCAAATTTAGTATAAAAACCTGTAATGTTTTCTGCAGAATGATCTGTACCTAGAACAAGTCCATTGTATAATGCGGCGATTTCATATTGAGCACACATTCTTAATCGTGCTTTTAAATTACCTTTTACAAAATCAACTTTTGAGCAATCTAATTGCTGATTGGCAAAATTATTTAAAACTTCTGCGTGAAGAGCATCAGTTGCATTATGGATGTTTACAGTATGTATAACTGAGGGTTGAATAAAATCTAACGCTTGTTGAGCATCAGATTCGTCTTTTTGCTCAGCATAAGGAAGTCTTACAGCAATAAATTTGTATTTATTTGTATTTTGTTCGAGGTTTAATTGTTCAATTGCTAATTGAGCAATTCTACCACATGTACTAGAGTCGACGCCACCACTAATTCCAAGTATTAATGCCTCTGAATGACTCTTTAACATCATATTTTTTATGAATTGAATTCTTCTATTAATCTCAAATTTGGGATCAATATTAGGTAGTACTTTCATTTCATTAATTATAGTGGTTTGAATAGTCATAATTTTAGGCTCTTAAATAATTATTATAAAGACAAATTGATTTACAAAATATATAATTATTATTTTACATCAAATGATATCTAATGACTAGGAAAATAGCGATTTATGGAGGCTCTTTTAATCCTCCAACAAATGGACATAAAGAAGTGATAAAAAAACTGTCTAATTTTGAAGAAATCATTCTTGTTCCTTCATATAAACATGCATGGGGCAAACAAGTTATTTCCTTCCAACAAAGAGTTGAAATGTTGCAATTATTCATTGATGATTTAGATATAGATAATTTGAGAATTTCGCTGATAGAAGAATCTATTTTCTCAATTCATAATAATGTTGTTACAACTTATGATGTTTTGACTGCGTTACAAAACAAATATGTCAAAGATGATTTGACCTTTGTTATAGGGCCAGATAACTTTTATAATTTTAATAAGTTTTATAAACATACTAGTATTTTAGAAAAGTGGTCAATATTAGTGATACCAGAAATTATTAAAATTCGAAGTACTCTAATAAGAACAAAAATAAATGAAAAAAAATCTATTGATGACTTAACTACTAATAATGTATTGAAATATATCAAGAGTAAAAATCTTTTTAGGACAACAGAATGAAATTGAAACAAAGGACATTTGGGCATTCTATCTTTTTGTTATTATTGGCTTCAACAATAGTTTATGGTTTTCTATTTAAAAATAAACTTGATATGCCTGCGTTAATTTCAAATGATTCTGTACAATCTGTCATAGTTAATAATCAACAGTTTAAAGACACAGATGATATGATATCCAATCAATTAGGGTATCCCCAACTGGGCAATCAATTTTATAACCTAAAATCTCATGATTTTTCAACCATAAACTCTATTGAGGATGGTGATGGTAAAGATAATTTGAGTGTAAAAAAAAATAAATTATTTTTTGAAGAGGATGACAGTTTTTTGGTGCCAGATCAAAAACTAAACTTTGATTTATATAATAGTAATAATTTCGAACATTATTACTTAAATTTATGGGAAGGTGATAAAAACACTATTTTATTTAGTGATACAAATGGATATTATCAATCAAGTTATCATCAGCTACCATTTTTTCAACAAATAAATGATGAAGCTAGAAAAAGTTTTTATGGACATCAGGTGAGCATTAACTTTCCAGAAACTGAAGATACACCATATATAAATTTAGATTATTATTGGAAAAATAGGGAAAATAATACGTTATTTCTAAATTTTAATTATGATTTATATGATAGTGACGACTAAAGTAATTTTAAGAATTATATTTGATTATTTAATACTTTAAGTTATAATTTCTTGTTTATTTCAATAGTGATAATGTGAACGATGCTTGATAGTAACTCTGATATTTTTAAAGAAATTAGGCCTTACCATGATGATGAAGTAAATGGGGCTATAAAAAACCTAATTAATGATCAAGAGTTCCTAGATTTGATTATGCATGCAAAATTCTCTATACATAATAAAAAATTAATTAAAATAATTACACCTTTACTCAAGTTTTTTTTGAAAGTTAAATTTAGAAATATTAAAACTGTTAAGCAAGTACAAGATCAAATTGCTAATTACATGCATAAATTAATCCCTAATACTATTGAAAAGTTGAACTATGAAGGTTTAGAAAAATTAGAAAAAAATAAACCATACTTATTTATTTCTAATCATAGAAATATTGCTATGGACTCAGCTTTGATTAACTGGTGTCTTCATATGGAAGGCTTTCCTACTGTAAGAATAGCTATGGGAGATAACTTACTTAAAAAAGATTGCTCGACTATATTAATGAAATTAAATAAAACTTTCATTGTTGACAGATCTTCTACAGGTAGAGAGCTGCTAAAATCATTAAAAAACTTGTCTAAATATATAAGACTTTCATTGAAAGAAGGTAATTCGATTTGGATTGCTCAAAAGTCTGGACGGGCTAAAGACGGAAATGATCAAACTGATCCTGCAATGATAAAAATGTTAAGTTTAGATTTTAAGAAAGATAAACTTTCTTTTTCAGATATTGTTAATCAAATGAATATAGTGCCTGTTTCAATTTCATATGAAAATGATCCATGTGATATTATGATGGCCAATGAAATACATAAATTGAACATTAATGGTTCATATGAAAAAACTGAATTTGAAGATATTGATACGATCATCAAAGGAATTTTAGGAAAAAAAGGTAAAGTTAATGTGTCTTTTGGAAGTCCTCTAAAAGGTGAATTTACAACACCAGAAGAGGTAAGTGCCGCCATTGATGCTGTAATTCATAAATCATACTATTTATTTCCATATAATTTGATAGCAGCTGAACAAACCAAAGATGAAGATGATATATTAGAGTTAAAGGAAAAATGGAATCAAAAGCTAGAAAGTCTTTCACCTGAAATAAGGTTAATTGTCAAGAATATGTATGCAAAGCCAGTTCATAATAAAAAAATATTATAAATAAAACATCACCTATAAGAGCTATTTTTCTTTTTTAATAAATAATTGATTCTTAATAATTTTAAAAAATTAAGAATATTCCCAAAAAGTTTATATATAATAAAACCATTAATTTAATAATGTAGTTGAGATAGCCCTATATTTTATGCATTCTTTAAATTAGAATTTGCAATTAACGATGAAAAATATGTTATCAAGTATTTTTAAAGGTTAAAAAATGATTAATAACTCGAACAAATTTAAAGTTTGTTATAATAAAAATTAATTTAAACAATAGTTAAGGATTAAATATGAAACTTTTTATATATATTTTAACAATTGCTTCAATATTAGGTTTAGCTGCTTGCAACGATTCACATAAAGATAAAATTGAAGAAATGAAAGATAATGTTAAGGAGTCAGTTGATAAAGGTATTGACAATGTGGCTGAAGCAGCACAAACGGGTAAAGACAGAACAAAAGAAGCTATTAATAATGCTGCTGATTCAACAAAAGAAAGTATTGATGATATAAAGGATAAAGTAAACGAAGAAAATTAACTTTTGTTAATAAAAGGCTTTTTTATGTCAATAAACTGTTAAAAAATTGACTTATATTGTGATTTGTTGCATTGAAAGTAATTTGAATGTAAATTGTAATAAAAATTAATGAATTAATTTATTAGTTTGCTATACTTTTTCTAACTTCAAACGTATTTATTTGTATATAAATATAAGTATAAATATAAAGGCAGGTAATTATGAACAAATATATAAAAATTATTCCTCTTGTTGTTTTATTGGGTGGTGCGGTAGCATTGACTGGTTGTAATGATTCTTCTGATTCAAGCAGTTCAACTGATTCTTCACAAACAACTGATTCTTCTGCTGATAACTCAGCAACAAGTACAGATGATTCAGCAGCAAGCACAGATGATTCAGCAGCAAGCACAGATGATTCAGCAGCAAGCTCAGATGATTCAGCAGCAAGCTCAGATGATTCAGCAGCAAGCACAGATGATTCAGCAGCAAGCGCAGACGATTCAGCTGGTGATAGCTCAGATAGCTCAAGTCAATAAAAGTTGACTTTAGAGAAAAGCAACTTTTATTAGTTGCTTTTTTTTTATGTGGAGATAAGGTATGAAAAAAATAATTTATTTATGTGCTTTACTTACATTTACTCTTACTGGTTGTGTTTATAATCCTAATAATGCAAACTCTAATCATCATGAGGGACATCATCATAGTCACGATAACCACCATTCAAATAATAAGAATCAAAATTTTGCAGGTGGTTGGAGTAACGTAAGTACCAATTCTAAGGATGTAAAACAAGTAACTAAATTTGCTGCATCACATGTAAAAACTAAACACAATGAAATTAAAAGTATACTTAATGCTCAACAGCAAGTTGTTGCAGGAATGAATTATAAAGTAACTTTTTTAACACATGGTAATAAAAAATATAAAGCCCAAGTTTATAAAGATCTAAAAGGAAAATTATCTTTGACTTATCTAAAGAAAATTTGATAATTTCAAATTAAAGAATATGAATAGCACATTTGTCCTATTGTAATTTTAGAAAATTATTTATAATATTTATATATTTTTATTAAATGGAAAAAATTATGAAAAATAAAATTATTTCGTCAGTGCTTTTTTCTGCTCTTGCTCTAGCAGGATGTAATGCACAAGCAGAAAAAACAAACTTTGACAATTTGTCTCAAAGCGATAAAGATCAAATTGGAAAAATTGCCTCTGATTATATAATTGATCATCCAGATGTATTAATTAAAGCTTCTAATAAATTACAGAGTCAGCAAGAAGAACAGCAAAAAGCAGAAGCAAAAAAAATGGTGAAGGCGGTACTTGCAAACAAAGAAAAATTATTGTCTGATCCTGCAACACCAGTTTACGGACCTCAAGATGCTAAAGTTGCTTTAATTGAGTTTTTTGATTATCAATGTGCATATTGTTCAAAAATGGCACCATATATGAAACAAATTGAAGAAAAATACCCTAAGGTCAAATTTGTATTTAAAGAAACGCCAATTTTCGGAAGTCAATGGGAAGCATCAGATTATGCGGCAAAAGTAGGGCTTTGGATTTATAAAAATTACGGAAGTAAAGCTTATAATAATTATCATAATGACCTATTTGCTACTAATAAAATGGAAGGACAACTTCAAAAAAGTGATATTAATGCAGTGGCAAAGAAAATAGGTGCAGATATAAGTAAATTTGATGATAAAGAAAATACATCTGTTGATATTTCTTTGTTTAAGGACCTAGGATTCCAAGGTACTCCATCATTTATAGTAATGCCAGTGAAAAATGCCAATGAAAATAATACATTTGTCATACCAGGGGCAGATCCGAACTCCATTGTAACTGCAATAGAGAAAGTACAGAAACAAACTAACTAATATACGCCTAAAATCTGGTATATTGATTTTTTGTTGGAATGAACTTCTTGCTTGAAAATGATAACAATTCTATTGTTATCATTTTTTTTAAATAATACTATTCAGATATCTAACCAAATTATACTTTTACCTAAGTTAAATTGTTTATATTTCAAATAATATTCCAAATAGTCATTGATATATGAGTTTTATTCATGTACATTATTGTTTTTTTTTGAATATGATAAAAAATGGAAAATATAGGGTTAAAAAGAAATTTAAAAGCTAGACATTTAAATATGATAGCTTTAGGTGGTTCAATTGGTACTGGAATATTTTTAGGAAGCGGTTACGCACTTCATGTTGCAGGACCTGCTGGAGCCGTTCTTGCGTATGCTTTATTATCAATAATGGTTTATTTTTTGATCACAAGCTTAGGGGAAATGGCTACTTTTAGACCAACCTCAGGGTCTTTTTGCGAGTATTCTACTGATTATGTTGGCCCATCATTTGGGTTTGCTATGGGTATAAACTATTGGTTTAATTGGGCTATCACTATAGCAGCTGAAATATCTGCTGCTGCGATCATAATGAAATTTTGGTTTCCAGATATCTCACCTATACTAATTTCAAGTTTAATTTTTTTATTGGTATTATTTTTTAATGTTTTTTCTGTGAAAATATTTGGTGAGACTGAGTATATTTTATCCTTTATAAAAGTTGCGGTCATCATAACATTTATTATATTAGCTTTTGCTTTAGTCGTATCGAAACCTTCACTTGCATCTCAAAATATATTTACTGCAGACGGCCCCTTTCATCAAGGTTTTTATGGATTTATGTCCGTTTTTCTGATTGCTGGTTTTTCTTTTCAAGGATGTGAATTAATTGGAATTAGTGCAGGTGAAACAAAAGATCCACAAAAATCAATTCCAAAAGCTGTTCGTTCTGTGTTTTGGAGATTGATTTTATTTTATATATTAGCAACAGCTCTTATTGGTTTATTAATTCCTTTTAACGATCCAAAGCTATTTATACAAGATAGTGTGGAGTCAAGTCCGTTTACTTTAATTTTTATGAAGTTTTTTGGTCAGGGTTTGGCAACAAACTTTATTAACTTGGTTATTTTAATTGCGGTGATATCAGCGGCTAATGCAAGTATGTATGCTTCAACCAGAACGTTATTTTCGATGGGACAAAAATCTCAAGCACCAAAAATATTCGCTAAGACCAATAAATATGGATTACCTATTTATGCTCTTATTGCGACAGCTTTAGTTGGTTCAGCATTTTTATTATCTGCATTTTCTAAAAATGAAAATATTTTTTCAACATTATTGACTATATCTGCGTTGTGTGGATTTATAGCTTGGTTTGGTATTGCTCTTAGTCACTTTAAGTTTCGAAAAAGTATTGGGGAGGATAAGGTTAATAACTTAAAATATAAATCAAAATTTTATCCAATTGCTCCTTTATTAGCTATGATTTTTATCGTAATAATCATAGCAGGACAAATAACTCAATTTGATCTAAACCTTATAAATATTTTAGAAAATTATGGAGCTTTGATTATTTTTATAGCCTTAATTATTATTCATAAAATATTTTCCAAAAGATAATTACATTTAATTAAGATTTGTATTGTACAAACAAGCTTGTATCTGTATAGTACAAATCATTTATAGTCTTCCATTTTTTCTGCTTCATTAAATAATTTTCACAAAACTCATCCCAAATACCTGTTATAGAAATATTAAATTTCAACTCATAACAAAATAATACCGTTCATCAAATAGGTTTTGTGACAATCTTTCATTGCTATTACGATGGTCATAATTATTTTTGACGAAGGAAAATAAAAATGAAGAAATATAAAATGATTTTTCTTGGAGTTATTTCAAGTTGTATTTTGTTTCTTTCTGTTACTAATGCAAATGCAGATAGTTTTAGGTTTGTAATAAAAGATCATGGCCATTACCATGGTGGTTGGAGGCATCATGGTGGTTGGAGACATCATAGTGGTTGGAGACATCATGGTGGTTGGAGACATCATGGTGGTTGGAGACACTATAATCGTTGGGAACACCGTCACTGGAGAAGGGCACATTGGAATAGAAGTCACCCTCATTGGCGTTGGCGTTGGAGACATCCTCATTGCAGACATGGGTATTGTCCAAGATATTAATAAATAAAGTTTATTATTTGATAGTTTGCCTAGAAAATATTATTCTTATTTTAAAATATAATTTTAGTACTTAAGAGTAATATTGTAATTATGAATATAGGCGAATTATCAAAGCAAACAAATGTATCTAAGGTGGCTATAAGATATTATGAAAATATGAATTTAATTCAATCTATACGTCAAGGAAATGGTTACAGGTATTTTAATGAAGAAGCTAAACAAAGAATTATTTTTATTAAGAATGCCCAAAACTTAGGTTTTGATTTAAAAGAGATTAGAGATTTTTTTAATTTAGAACTTTTAGAGTCGGGTAGTTACCAAATTAAAAATAAAATTCAAAAGCAACAACATAAAATTAAAGAAAAGATTTCAAAATTAAAAAGTTTAGAGTACGTTCTTTCCGAGCTTGATAGGGCTTGTGATGGTAAAATGGAGACTAAAGATTGTCCCATTTTACAAAAATTATATTTGGCTGCAAAAAATTAAGGAGCACTTAATTTCTGCTTAGATCTAAAACTACATCTTTTTTTTCAAAGGTATATGATTTAAAAATTAATACTATTCCAATTATGAACATTGGTATTGATAGCACTTGTCCCATTGTCAACCAATTCCATGCGAGATAACCAATCTGTGGATCAGGTTCTCTAAAAAATTCGCTTATAAATCTAAATATTGAATAAAAAACCATAAACATACCAGAAAGATACATAGGAGCTCGACTCTTACGGGATAAGGATGCTAAAATAATAAAAAGTAAAACACCTTCCAGTAAAAATTCATAAATTTGGCTTGGGTGTCTAGGTAATGGCCCTGCATTTGGAAAGATCATTCCCCAGGGTAATGAAGTCGTTTTGCCATACAATTGCGCACCTAGAAAATTTCCTATTCTTCCGAGAGCTAACCCGATTGGAATAGCAGGTGCAATAAAGTCAGATATTGAAAAAAAACTTCTATTATATTTTTTTCCATAAATAAATATAGCCAATAAAACTCCTATCATACCTCCATGATAAGACATTCCTCCATGCCATATTTGGAAAATTTGTAATGGGTTATTTGAATAAAAAGGTAAGTTATAAAATAAAACATAGCCAAGCCTACCACCAAGTATACAGCCAATACCAATAAATAAAGTTAAATTTTCAAGTTGGTCTTTTTTCCAAGGTAAATTATACTTTTTTATACGCATTTTTAAAAACATAGATGCAAGACCATACCCTGATATGTACATTATGGCATACCAGTAAATATGTATTGGCCCTATGGAGAGAGCAACAGGATCTATATTGGGGAAATTAAGCATTTTATTCCTAGTTGATTAAAAATGCTTATTATACAAATTTGTAATTTAAAATATGTTAAATTAAAGTTATTTTAATACATTGCTTTTGCGGAGAAAATAAAATGTCTATTCATTTATCGGAGTTTAAAAACATTACTTTTTGGATAAAATTATATTCTCTAGTAATGAAAACTGTTTCTATAATCTAATTGTTGAAATTGATGGCGAAGAACATGTTATTTTAGATAGTAAAGATAAACTAGTTACGAAAAATTCTGTTCAAGAACTTCTAACTTTGATTGGTTCAATAGAGACAAAATATTACATTTTACGACACTCCAATGTATATGACGAAATGATTTCATCTCCTCGAGAGAGTAGACATATTGATGTAATATTAAATAAAAAAGAGCTTTTTTATTGAGTTAAGAGTGTGTATTTATTTAAAAAACTTATATTAGATTGTCTGAAAGTATGATAATTTAAGTTACAAATTTGAATAATGACAACATTTATGGAAGATCTATTAGATATTAAGGAAGACTTAACTTTTACTGTTTCTGAAATTTTTAAAATACCTCCTGAAAATATTAATGCAAATCGAATTAATGATGGCAACATGAATTATGTTTTTAAGTTTTGCTCTGACGAAATTAAAAATTCTATGATCATCAAAAAGTCAGTTAACTATATTCCTTGTTTGGGGAAAAATTATTATTTATCGAGTGATCGGATCTTAGTTGAAATTGAGTTTTATAATTTTCTAAATAAACATTTACAAATGTTTTCTCCTAAAATTTTCAAATATTCTAAATTAAATAAATTCATTATCATGGAATATTTACATGAGCATGAAACTTTAACAAGGCTTTCTTTAAAAACGGATCATATTAACTTTGGTAAGATAGGACAGTTTTTGGCTCATATGATTTTCTTAACTCAGGACAAATACGGTAAAAGTAAATTGATGGGTCATCAACAAAAGATTTTTCAAGATAACAATCTAAAAAATCTACATATTGATTATATCTTTAATTATCCATATGAAGAGCATGAAACTAACAACTATGGTTTACATTTAGTTAAAGAAGTTGAATTGATACAAAATAATAAATATTTATTAGATGAAATAAAAAAATTAAAAGTTAAATATATAAATGATACAGAGTCTTTAATTCATGGCGACTTTCATCTTGGTAGCGTGATGTCAAATTTAAATGATAGTATCAAAATAATTGATCATGAGTTCTGTTGCTTTGGCCCTTCTTCTTTTGATATTGGTGTTTTTATAGCCCATATTATAGTTATTTTAGTTGTGCCAGGCCAGGATCGATTGAAGGTGTTAGAATTTTTGAATGATTTTTGGAATGGTTTTAAAGACCAATTTTCTATTTTAGAAGATAACTTGAAAACTAGTTCAGAACTCCAGCAATATTTTGATAAATTATGGTTTGAATCTATCAAGTTTTGTGGATGTGAAATTATGCGGCGTATAATTGGAGCATCAAATTTTCCTGTATTTAATTTTACAGATATTAAGATGGATGAATCAGAATTGCTTCTAATTAAGTTCGGACAAGACTTGGTTCAAAATACCAAATCCTACCAATTACCTCTTGATTTGGTTAATGGAGTAAAGTTTTAATAAATGTTAATCAGTATAATTATTCCAACCCATAACGATGGTGAAAATAATATTTTTTTTCAAACTCTAGAGAACCTAAGAAGCTTGAAAAATATTGAAGTTATTGTGGTAGATCTTGACAGTAAGAGTGATTTTTTAGGTAAAATTAAAAATTATTCAATTACATATTATTCTGTTCCACTTCAATCTCGTGGCAAACGGCTATCATATGGTTCCAAAAGAGCTAATGGGGATATAATTCTGTATCATCATCCCCGTTCGCTGATAGATATTCGTGCAATTGATTTTTTAAAAGAACATCATCAAAGTTTTCATTGGGGAGCACTAACTCATAATTTTATTGAAAAACGATGGTTTTATAAATTTACATCATGGTATTCAAATTATATTCGTGGAGATATAAGAAAAATTTACTACTTGGATCATTGTATTTTTGTTAAAAAACATATTTTAGATGAAATTAATCACATGCCACCTCATGAGATTTTTGAAGACACAGTACTTTGTAATCTATTAAAAAAGGTTTATAAGCCTATTCGAATAGAATTTGTTTCTCAAACATCAGCCATAAGATTTGAAAAAAATGGAATAGTTTTTCAATCATGTATGAATTTTATTTTAAAATTATGTTTTGCAATAGGGATAAGCACAAAAAAATGAATGAAATTTATGAAAAAGGGTTAAATTTAAATTCCAAAAAATGATATTACAAAATGTCATCTCTAGCACACTTTTCACATATGCAGTCGATTTCCAGTTGAGGACCATCGATTTGAAATCCAGATTTTTTGATATTTGCATTCAGCTCATTTATTAGAGCTGGATTTAACTCAATCTCTTTTACTTTTTTGCACTTTTTACAAATAAGGAATTGTTGAGCAACATGGTTGTGATCACAAGTTATGTGTGAGCAAAAGATGTATTTATTTTGTGATGCTAATTTATGAATAATATTTATTCCAAGAAATAAGTTTAATATTCTATAAATTGACATGGCATGCATTGGTTTTTTTTCATCATGATTATATAAATCGGCTATTTCATAAGCGGATAAAGGCGCTTCTGATTTATATAAAATATCAAGAATTTTTTTCTCTTGGGAGTTAATTTGACATCCTCACGCAAACAATGAGTTTCAATAGTGGAAAATGTTTTTTGCTGATTAGTCATATTGCTACCCTTAAAAAAATTGGTTAATGATATTTTATAACAAAAATCAAATAAATTTAAGGGCTTTATTATGTATTAATTAAACATCATATTATGATTATCTAATTCATCCATTTGTTGATTCATTAGGTGGACTTGGTAATTAATGGCTTTTTGTTCTTGCATAAACTCTCTTGACGATTTCTGTTCGTTTATTTTTATATTTTGGTAGACCTTCTGAGCCTCTTTTTCAGATAATTTTTTACCATTTTGGTAAACCTCAATATTCATTTTTGGCTTGTTATCCTTCGTACGCGTCTCTGTAATATAAACGGATTGTGTTTTAAAATGATCTTCGTTATATAAAGATTTTTGATAATTGCTTACTGCTTGATTATATTGTGTGTTGCTAATCCAGCCTACTTGACCATTTCTTTGGTCACCGACTTTAAACCAATCCTTGTTTTTAGGATCTTGATAAATTACAACAAAACTTTTAGTAAGAGGGTAGTCTTGTATAACTTTTGAACTTGTCGATGCAGATGTATATAAGTGAATTTCTTGATTTTTTTTTGTTAAATTACTTTGTTGACTTGATTTGTTTGCAGTAACGGCATAAACACCAGTTGAAACAATACCAAGAAATACTACTGACATTATTATATTTTTTGTTTTCATTCTAGATTCCTTCTAAATAAATAAGACATAATTTTGAGTGTAATTTTATTAATTAGTTCAATGCCAATATAAATTATATTGAAAAAAAAATATATATTATAGAATTACCGTGATGTTATATCATATCTAAGGAATTTAAATGAAAAAGTATATTTTAGGTCTAGTCCTATTAGTGTGTTCAAGTTTAGCACTTGCAAAATCTAACGAAATTAATGTTGTTGCTGCTGAAAACTTTTATGGCTCTGTAGCAAATGTCATTGGTGGCAAATATGTTCATGTTGAAAGTATTTTGAATAACCCTGATGCAGATCCACATTTATTTACAACTTCCGCAAAAACAAGTAAAGCTATGACGAATGCTCAAGTTTTTATCTTTAATGGTGTTGATTATGATCCATGGAGTAAGACACTACTAAATACTAAAAATAAAGATGGTAAAAGATCTGTGATTGAAGTAAGCCAATTGATGAATATTACGAGTAAAGATGCGAACCCTCACTTATGGTATAATCCTCAAACTTTCCCAACTTTAGCCAAGAAGTTAGTTGTAACTTTTACCGAAATAATGCCAGCAGAAAAAGCTTATTTTGAATCTAATCTTCAAAATTTCTTAAAAGAACATCAAAAGGTATTAGCTAAAATAGAGCAACTTAAATCTAAAACAAAAGGCGTAACAGTTACTGCAACTGAACCAGTTTTTGGCTACATGGCAGACGCACTAGGATTTGATATGGTTGGGAAAGATGTTCAGTGGACAATAATGAATGATGCAGATCCATCTGCAAAAGCATTAGCAGAATATCAAAACAATATCAAAGATGGAAAGGTTAAGGTTTTATTTTACAATAGCCAAGTAACGGATCCAGTAACGACTAATATTCAAGACTTAGCTAAGAAAAATAATGTACCTGTTGTCGGTGTAACTGAAACTCTTCCAAAGGGTGTTACTGATGTTAATACATGGTTTTTATCAGAGTTAGACGCAATTGATAAAGTTTTAAAGTAACTTTAGAATTGAATAATTCTCTCAACCCATAGTGCAAAATACGTACTTTGGGTTTCCATTTTTTTAAAAAAATTTGGATGGTGTTTTTCCATTTGTAAACTTTTTGAACATTTTAATAAAAGAACTATCACTATCATAACCTAACTCTTTTGCAACGACAGTAGTACTTTTTGCAACTGATAACCTATTCACTGATATTAAGAACTTATATTTTTGAATCCAGTCTGAAAAAGAAAGCCCTGTTTCATTCTTAAATAAGCGACTTAAATGTCTATCTGATATGAAAAAGCGAGAAGATATGTCTGATAAGGATAATTTTTCAGATAGATGGGCGTCAATATAAGAAATTATTGAAACAAGCTTTTTATTTTTTGGCACAAGCATTTTATAATTTGTTTCTGAGCTAATATCTTTTATTTCATGTTTTAGTATTTCTGAAAAAGAATTGGCTAATTGTTTTGGTAATTGTTCATTTGGGAATGTATTATCAAGCTTAATTAGCAGTGATTTTAAGAAAGGAGTGGCCATTATACAATTTGGTTTAATCATTAGTTGTGTCTCTGTGAAAACAGTCAGTAATTTTGAGTTTTTTTGAATTTCGACAGAGTGATTGAACTTTGGTGGTATCAAAATCAAAAAACCTGAAGTAATTAAATATATCTGATTATCAATATTAACTTTTAAGAGTCCATTATCCACGAAGGTAATTTGTGTTTTATTGTGTGAATGTTCATAATGATTCCACTCTTCATTAAATGGGTTTGTTATCAAAGGAAGTTTTGATTCATCAATAAATTTAATATGTTCTTCAGGGGCTACTTCTATTTGTTTCATAGCGTACTTTTTAAACTTTATTGTATATCAATTAATATATAATATTCACTGCAAGATAATAAAGGTTTTTTGTATGTCATTTCAAATTAATTAGATAAACTCGTTTAACGACAAGAAAGTAAGCATTTTTTTTCAAGTTGTTCTACATTTTTATTATGTGTAAAAAGTTTGAGTTACAATGAAAAAAATTACTTTTTTTGATAATTTGCGTGTAGTTGGCTGCGTCGCTGTTGTATTAATCCATTCAATAGGACCTTATAGAGAACAAATTGGAAAAATACCTGATTATGAATGGGCAATGGCAATTGGGTTGAATGGTTCTCTTCGTTGGGCTGTACCAGTTTTTATTATGATTACAGGTGCACTAATGTTGAGTGACACTAGAAAATTTGATTTGAATTACTTTATCAAAAGAAGAGTTTTTAAAGTATTTATTCCATTTTTAGTTTGGTCACTTTTTTTTACAGTTTTATCGGGTCTCACAAGTGCTGGTTTTGAGTATGATATATTTTTAAGTACACTCAAAAACCTTTATCATCATGAGGCTTATTATCATTTGGGTTTTTTTTATTATTTTATTCCTCTTTATTTTATTATTCCTTTTCTTAGGTACATGGTTCAAACAAATACAGAAAATAACTCTGTGGAGTTTATTATCTTGATTTGGTTAGTTTTAACTTTAATGTATTTGCTTTCTATTCAAGGGTTCTGGACTAATGATTTGTTTATGTATGGTGGATTTCTATTACTAGGGTATTATTTATATTTAAATAAAAACTTAAATATTTTATTTTTTGTTTATTGGGTTTGGTATCTTTAATCATATCTAACTATTTTGTTTTAAAAGACAGTTTCATATCTCAAACATATGATATTGGATTATGGTTTTCATACAAGACACTCAATACAGTCTTGATTGCGACTATGATTTTTTTAATTGTCAGGCAGCTTAGTGGTTATATTTCTATTAAAATACAAAAAAAATTATCATTAATTAGCAAATACAGCTTGGGTATTTACTTAATACATCCCATATTTTTGTGGCCAACAAGAAATTATGATATTTATATTGGTCCAACTATTTTTAATATTTTACTTTGGGGGATCATTAGTTTTACTCTATCCTTTGCCACTGTTCATTTTTTGTCAAAATTCCAAATGACAAGATGGCTGGTTCCATAAATAAACATGTCCGAATTGAACAATACTTCGTCTTAATAATTATAATTTGAAACCTCCATGTTTTGTAAAATGACTCCAATTTATAATTATTTGGAGTAACGAAATGAACAATCTAAAAATAGGCTTGTTATTGACCTATATAAGTATTGCTTCCTTAGCAGCAGCTGCAATTTCACCAGGATTACATGATATTAAAATATCTATGCATCTTTCAGATGTGATGACGAATGCTATTGTATCTGTTTTTTTAGTAGGTTACTTAATCGGACAATTGGTATATGGACCATTTGCCAATAGGTTTGGACGTCTCAATACCCTGAGAGCGGGATTGTTAATATACATTATAGGTTCAATCATTTGTTTAATAGCCGGTTATTTAAATTTATTTGGGATAATTATACTAGGGAGGTTTTTAAGTGCTCTCGGTGCTTCAGCTGGCTTAGCAATAACATATACTTTAATTCATGAAAGTTTAAGTAAAGAAAAAGCTAAACAAGCTCTTTCTTTCTCAGTTTTTGCATTTAGCGTTGGGATTAGCCTTATAATTTTTATAAGTGGTTTAATTACTCAATATTTTAGTTGGTATAGTATTTTTTGGCTTTTATTGTTCCACGGTATAGTAATGTTCTTCCTAACTTGGCAATTTAAGGAAACACTTACAGAACAAAAAAGTATAAATATTAAAAATATTTTTCAAGATTATAGTAATGCTTTTAAAGATAAAAATTTAATTTTTTATGCTTTTATAATTAGTTTGTTAGCTATTTTCTCCTATGGATATACAGCTTTTTCACCTATATATTGCTCTCAAGTTTTAACTCTTTCTCCACAAGAGTATGGATCATATAGTTTTATAAATACAATAGGGATGATTGGGGGTAGTTTTTTATCTAATTATTTGATGAAAAAAACATCTCCTGAAAGGACGATATTTTTACTATTGATTATGATGATTCCACTACTTTTTGTATGGGTTTTAATTGCTCTAGGATATATTGTGAGTACATCACTATTTTTTGTAATGGCAATGTTCTTCTATCTTTTTTTAGGTGCTATTATGGGTCCAGGGAGTTATTTAGCCACTAAATCCCTAGCAGATAAAGCCATTGGGAGTGGCGTTATGTCCTTTATAAATGTGGGCGCAGCAACTTTAATCGTATCTTTGATGGGCCTTATTCCTTTAAGCAGTATCTTACAATTTACAGTGGTTTTTGTGTCATTTTTTCTATTAATTTCACTGTTATCATTAAGAAAACTTTTTTCCAATAGATATGAGGCAAAAGATATTATAAAGAATTAATAAATTTTAAATGATGCATTATACCATTCGATTTGGTATATTGTATCATTTTAAAATATTCTTATATTCTCTATGATAGAAATGAAAGATCTGGTTTTGGGTTATCACAAACCCATAACTAATCCCATAAACCTTAAAATTTCTGATAACAAATGGTTAGGAGTTGTTGGGAAAAATGGTATTGGAAAAACAACCTTATTTAAAACTTTTTTAGGTATTATTAAACCTCTGAGAGGTGAGATATTAATTTTTAATCAAAAGCCAGAGAACTCAAATAATCTCATTAGTTATATCCCTCAAGAAAGAGAGCTAAATTTGCCAGATAAAATGACGGGTTACTCCCTAGTGAAATATACTTTAAGCTCTCCCCAGATTAAACAGCAAAAAAAAATTGATCGTAATTTTCTGAATAATTTAATAGATTTGGTAGATGTTGGAAGCTATATTCATCAACCGTTTTTAACTTTATCAGGAGGACAAAAAAAAAGGATATTTCTAGTCCAATCTTTAATCAGTCAACCTAAATTACTTTTACTAGATGAACCACTTGCAGATCTTGATCCTAAATCTAAAAGAGCTTTTATTGCATCCCTTCACCGTATTCGAGAACAAAGAGAGTTAAATGTTTTGATGATTTCACATGAAATGAGAGAAGTATACCAAGAATTAGATGGTTTCATGCATTTTAGTGAACAGCAGTTACATTATCACAAAACTATTGAAAATCTGGAGAGCTGTCTTTATGTTTAACTACGAATTTATGAAGTATGCTTTTATAGCAGGGACCATGATTGGTATTTTATGTGGTTTAATGAGTGTTTTTGTAATTTTAAGAAGAAGCTCTTTTGCAGCTCATGCACTTGGCCATACAAGTTTGACAGGTGCTGCTGGTTCGGCTTTAGTAGGGCTTCCAGGTGTTGTGGGACAACTGGTTATTAATGCAATTGTTGCTATTTTAATTGGATTATTTGGAGATAAAATTAAAAAAAATGATCTTTCTGTGGGTGTAATTCTATCTTTTTTTCTTGGTTTAGGTGCCTATTTTCTATTTATTTTTCAAAATAATTATTCTGGAAGTGTGATGAGTATATTATTTGGAAATATTTTGTCCATTAGTTTGGAACAGATTTGGATTCTACTGGGTTCATGTGTCATCGTTTTTATAGGTATCTCTATTTTATATAGAGTTTTTATTTTCACAACTATTGATCCGGAGTTAGCAAGAGCCTATCAGTTTCCAATGAAAAATATAAATGTTTATTTTACGCTTTTGTTATCAATTTCAGTCTCAATGGGCTGTCAAATTGTTGGAGCTCTTTTAATTTTTGCACTTATGATTATTCCAGGTGCAATAGCAACTCAGTGGTGTGATAATGTATTTAAAATGATATTTACAAGTATTATTATTTCTTTAATATCAATCTGGTTATCACTTGTAATTACATTTTACTTTAATATACCAACAAGCTTTTTAATCACTATGATTTTATGTTCTATTTATTTAGTCGGTTACATTTTTAAAATTTTTCGACGCACTGAATAAATTTTAAAAAATAAAGTCAATTTTTAACATTTTTTAGCTATAATTAAATTGTTAATATTAATCTACTGATAGGTGGTAGGCATGAAATACGTTGGATACGCTGTACAATGTTTTGGCTTTAGTGAAGAGGTTCAAGTAGAATTTGAAGCTAACTCGGATGTTGAAGCCGAGCAATATTTTATGGATTTATGTGATAATCAAAAACCTATGCAGGCATTATATAAAGGTATCAAAAAAATTGATTAAAATAACTTCAATAAAGCTAAGTTTTTTAAGGACTTTGTGCCTTTAGATTTATTTTTTTTCTACTATTAATAAATAAAACTTATATAAATTTTAACTTTTTTCTTTAAATTATTGTTCATTTGTGTTAAAAAAATAAAAAAAAAATATTTTTACAAACACACAAGGACTAAAAATGAACAATAAAAGTTTAAGAAAAACCCTTATTGCAACAGCTCTGTTGGGTATGTTGTCTACATCTTCTTTCGCTGCGAATGTGCCTGCTGGAACTGAGTTAGCTAAAGATCAAACCCTAACATTTAATAACCAAGCTGAACCTCAAACCCTAGATCCACAGTTAAATGAAGGTGCTTACGCCAATAGAATTTTAGATGATTTACTTGAGGGATTGGTCAACGTTGATGGTAATGGTAACCCTGTTCCTGGAGTTGCAAAATCATGGGAAGAAAGTAAAGATGGACTAACATATACTTTTCATTTAAGAAAAGATTCGAAGTGGTCTGATGGTTCTCCTGTTACTGCAAAAGATTTTGTTTATAGTTGGGAAAGATTAGTTGATCCAAAAACTGGAGCACCTTATGCCTATTATCCACAAATGGGTAATATTGTGAATGCTGCTCAAATTGTTGATGGAAAAATGCCTGCAAGTAAGTTAGGAGTTGTTGCTAAAGATGACTATACCTTAGTTGTAAAACTTGAAAAACCCACTCCATTCTTCATTGGTATGCTATCAAACGCATGTATGTTCCCAGTCCAAAAAGCTACTGTTGAGAAGTGGGGTGACAAATGGACTAAACCAGAACATTTCGTCGGAAATGGCGCATATAAGCTTTCAAAACATGTTGTAAATGAAAAAATAGTTTCTGTTAGAAATCCAAAATATTGGGATAATAAAAATACAGTTATTAATAAGGTTGTATATTTAGTAATTCCAGATAGAAATCAAGATTTAAATCGTTATAAATCTGGTGGCGAAGATATTAGTGCATGGCAATTACCAGGTGGAGAAGTATTTAAACAAATACAAGCTAACTTCGGTTCACAACTTAAAATTACTCCATTTTTATCTGATGAATACGCTCTTTTTAATACTAAAGTTGCACCATTTAATAATGTGAAAGTAAGAAAGGCGATTTCCTTAGTAATTAATAAAGAAGCATTGTCAAAATATGTGATGGGTGGTGCGACGGCTCCTCAATATAATTTTGCACCAGCTGGAACAGCAAACTTCTCACCTATTAAAACACCGTATCAGACGATGACACAAGAACAACGCATCGCAATGGCAACAAAACTGTTGAATGAAGCAGGGTATAATGCAAGTAATCCATTGAAATTTAGTATTTTATATTCTACGAGTGATGAGCGTAAAAAAGAAATCGAAGCTGTAGCAGCGATGATTTCCCAGGCTGTTCCATTTGTTAAACCTTCAATTGAAGTTCAAGAATGGAAAACATACTTATCAACACTTCATACTAATGATTGGCAAATGTCTCGAAATGGTTGGGTTGGAGATTACAATGATCCAATGACTTTCTACGGAAACTTGGTGTCTGGTTCACCATCTAACTATGGTAGTTTTTCAAACAAAAAATATGATGACCTTATTCAAGCTTCATATTTAGAGCAAGATTTAAATAAACGTAAAAAATATTTTAATCAAATGCAAGAAATCTTATCAACAGAATACCCTGCGGTTACTTGGTTCCAAACTAAAGCTACAACTTTAGTTAAACCTTATGTTAAGGGGTATCCAATGAATAATGCTTTAAATTATGTTTATTCTAAAGATTTATATTTAGTTAAACACTAATTAATTTTTAATATAAGCTCATAAAAACCTCAATTCTGATTGAGGTTTTTTTTTATTATTTTTATATAAGTTTAAAAAGCCTCAATTCTCATTTTTTTTGTATTATTTTTTTGAAAAATTCCAGTTCTCATTAATACTTTAATTAATATTTAAATTGACTGGTTACTATTATGAATAAATTAATTCAACATTTGTTTTATTGGTTCTTTTTATTTATTTTTACTTCAACTTCTTTTGCTGCTGAGGTTCCAGAAGGTGCAAAATTAGCAAAAAATCAGCAAATAACATTTAATAATCAAGCAGAACCGGGCTCCCTAGATCCTACATTAATTGAAGATACTTATGGAGCAAGGGTAGCTATAGATTGTTTTGAGGGTTTAATTACCATTAATGATAATGGAGAACCGTCAGAAGGTGTTGCTAAAAAATGGGAAATGAGTAAAGATGGCTTAACTTATACCTTTTACTTGAGAGATGACGCAAAATGGAGCGATGGATCACCAGTAACTGCTGACAATTTTGTTTATTCGTGGCAAAGGGCCGTAGATCCTCAGACAGCTTCACCATATTCATTCTATCTTGAAGTTGCAAACATTAAAAATGCAAAAGAAATTATTGATGGTAAATTAAAATCGACTGACCTTGGTGTTAAAGCTAAGGATGCTCATACTTTAGAGGTTTCTTTAGTTAAGCCAACGCCATATTTTGTAGGTATGCTTGGTCAAACAGTTATGTTTCCATTACCTAAACAAGTTATTGAAAAATGGGGAGATAAGTGGACAGATCCCAAAAATATAGTTAGTAATGGAGCTTATAAATTAACTAATCACGTTATAAATGAAAAAATTGTAACCGAGAAAAATAAATTTTATTGGGACAATAAAAATACAATAATTACAAAAGTGACGTATCTTGTTATAAATGATAGAGTTGCTGACGTTAATCGCTATAAATCAAATGGTGAAGACATGACTGGTTGGCAGTTGCCTGGAGGTGATTTTTTTAAAAGTCTTCAAAAAGAATATGGAGATCAATTGAAAATAACCCCTTTTTTAACAAGTGAGTATGCAATTTTTAATGTTAAAAAACCACCTTTTAACGATGTAGATGTGAGACAAGCTATTTCTTTGGTTATTGATAAAGAAGCATTGTCAAAATTTGTAATGGGAGGAGCAACAAAGCCCTTGTATAATTTTGCTGTTGAGGGTACAGCTAATTTTAAAAGTATTAAGTCACCATATCAATCGATGAATCCCGAGCAAAGAAAAGAAAAGGCATTAGAACTTCTTAAAAAAGCAGGTTACAGTCAAGATAAGCCACTAAAATTTAGTTTACTTTATCCAACAAGTGATGAAAGACAAAAACAAATGTCCGCAATTGCAGCCATGATTCAGCAGGCATTACCAATGGTACAAGTAACCATCACTAATCAAGAGTTTAAGACATATTTGAATACCCTCGATACAGGAAACTGGGAGATGGCACGTCAAGGATGGGTTGCAGATTTTAACGATCCTATGGCGTTTTATGGAAACTTAAAAACAGGAGGCTCTCAAAATTCAGGTGGTTATTCCAATAAAGATTTCGATCAATTGATCGAAAAATCATTTATGGAAGAAGATTTGACAAAACGAATTGTATTTTTTCAAAAAATGCAGGAAATTTTAGATAAGGATTATCCTGCTGTAACATGGTTTCAAACTTCTGCAACAACAATTGTAAAACCATATGTAAAAGGTTTCCCAATGAATGATGCACTAAATTATATCTATTCTAAAAACTTATATCTCATTGAATATTAATTCGCTAAAAAAATAATCTTGGATTCAATAATTAGTTTTGTTTCCAAGATTTTTGTCAAAATAAAAATTTCATTTGTTGCATTTCGGAAAAACATTCATATTAAGTTTATTTAAACATTAAAATCAATAAGTTATTCTTTAAACTTTGTGGCTTGAAATTTGCATAAATTTACTTAGGTTTTTATTAGGCTTAAGTTTATGGATAGAAAGCTACCTTTAAGATTACTGTTAATTACTATATTTACTTCTTTGTTTTTTTTAACAAGTTGTGAGGATAGCAACTCCTTTAATGATAACAAACAAACTAGCCAATTAGATAATCCAACTAAGAATAATACTGAAGATAAAGTTGTCACTAACACAGACGATAATAATATTGTCAAACCTGTAAAGAAAGATGTCGATAATGATGACAAGGTTGATGATGAAGATACGGATAGTGATGGAACAGGCGATAATAAGGATACTGATGATTACAATGATGGAACCGATGATACAGATAATGCACTTCTTTTAAATCCAAATAAAGATACAGATACCGATAATGATGGAACAGTTGATAATGCTGATACCGATGATGATAATGATGGTACGCCAGACTCGGATGATGCCTTTCCTTTAGATCCAGATGAAGACACCGACACCGATGGTGATGGTACAGGCGATAATAAGGATACCGATGATGACAATGATGGTACCCCAGATGCTGATGATGCCTTTCCTTTAGAACCAGATGAAGATACAGATACCGATGGTGATGGCAAGGGTGATAATGGCGATACTGATGCTGATAATGATGGTACCCCAGATGCTGATGATGCCTTTCCTTTAGATCCAGATGAAGATACAGATACCGATGGTGATGGCACGGGTGATAATGCCGATACCGATGATGATAATGATGGTACCCCAGATGCTGATGATGCCTTTCCTTTAGAACCAGATGAAGATACAGATACCGATGGTGATGGCACGGGTGATAATGGCGATACTGATGCTGATAATGATGGTACCCCAGATGCTGATGATGCCTTTCCTTTAGATCCAGATGAAGATACCGACACCGATAATGATGGAACAGGAGATAATGCAGATACCGATGATGATAATGATGGTACGCAGGACGCGGATGATGCATTTCCTTTAGATCCGGATGAAGATACAGATACAGATGGTGATGGCACGGGTGATAATGGCGATACTGATGCTGATAATGATGGTACCCCAGATGCTGATGATGCCTTTCCTTTAGATCCAACTGAAGATACAGATACCGATGGTGATGGAATCGGTGATAATGGCGATACTGATGCTGATAATGATGGTACCCCAGATGCTGATGATGCCTTTCCTTTAGATCCAGATGAAGATACAGATACCGATGGTGATGGCACGGGTGATAATGCCGATACCGATGATGATAATGATGGTACCCCAGATGCTGATGATGCCTTTCCTTTAGATCCAGATGAAGACACCGACACGGATAATGATGGAACAGGAGATAATGCAGATACCGATGATGATAATGATGGTACCCCAGATGCTGATGATGCCTTTCCTTTAGAACCAGATGAAGATACAGATACCGATGGTGATGGCACGGGTGATAATGGCGATACTGATGCTGATAATGATGGTACCCCAGATGCTGATGATGCCTTTCCTTTAGATCCAGATGAAGATACCGACACCGATAATGATGGAACAGGAGATAATGCAGATACCGATGATGATAATGATGGTACGCAGGACGCGGATGATGCATTTCCTTTAGATCCGGATGAAGATACAGATACAGATGGTGATGGCACGGGTGATAATGGCGATACTGATGCTGATAATGATGGTACCCCAGATGCTGATGATGCCTTTCCTTTAGATCCAACTGAAGATACAGATACCGATGGTGATGGAATCGGTGATAATGGCGATACTGATGCTGATAATGATGGTACCCCAGATGCTGATGATGCCTTTCCTTTAGATCCAGATGAAGATACAGATACCGATGGTGATGGCACGGGTGATAATGCCGATACCGATGATGATAATGATGGTACCCCAGATGCTGATGATGCCTTTCCTTTAGATCCAGATGAAGACACCGACACGGATAATGATGGAACAGGAGATAATGCAGATACCGATGATGATAATGATGGTACGCAGGACGCGGATGATGCCTTTCCTTTAGATCCGGATGAAGATACAGATACCGATGGTGATGGCACGGGTGATAATGCCGATACTGATGCTGATAATGATGGTACCCCAGATGCTGATGATGCCTTTCCTTTAGATCCAGATGAAGATACAGATACCGATGGTGATGGCACGGGTGATAATGCCGATACCGATGCTGATAATGATGGTACCCCAGATGCTGATGATGCCTTTCCTTTAGATCCAGATGAAGATACGGATACCGATGGTGATGGAATCGGTGATAATGGCGATACTGATGCTGATAATGATGGTACCCCAGATGCTGATGATGCCTTTCCTTTAGATCCAGATGAAGATACCGACACCGATAATGATGGAACAGGAGATAATGCAGATACCGATGATGATAATGATGGTACGCAGGACGCGGATGATGCATTTCCTTTAGATCCGGATGAAGATACAGATACCGATGGTGATGGAACAGGAGATAATACCGACAACGATGATGATAATGATGGTACCCCAGATGCTGATGATGCATTTCCTTTAGATTCAACTGAAGACACAGATACGGATAATGATGGAGCCGGTGATAATGCGGATAACGATGATGATGGAGACGGAACGCCAGACGCAGATGACGCATTTCCTTTAGATTCAACTGAAGATACGGATACCGATGGTGATGGTACAGGCGATAATGCGGATAACGATGATGATAATGATGGAACACCAGACGCAGATGATGCATTTCCATTAAATTCAGATGAAGATACCGACACCGATAATGATGGAGCCGGTGATAATGCGGATAACGATGATGATGGAGACGGAACGCCAGACGCAGATGACGCATTTCCTTTAGATTCAACTGAAGATACGGATACCGATGGTGATGGCACGGGTGATAATGCCGACAACGATGACGATGGGGATGGAACAGATGATGGTGATGATGCCTTCCCTTTAGATTCAACTGAAGACACAGATAACGATGGTGATGGAACAGGAGATAATACCGACAACGATGATGATAATGATGGCACTGATGATACAGATGATGCCTTCCCACTTGATTCAACTGAAGATACAGATACCGATAATGATGGAACAGGAGATAATGCAGATACCGATGATGACAATGACGGTACGCCAGACACAGATGATGCATTTCCTTTAGATCAGGATGAAGATACCGATACCGATGGTGATGGAACAGGAGATAATACCGACAACGATGATGATGGAGATGGCACTGATGATACAGATGATGCATTTCCTTTAGATCCAACTGAAGATACAGATACCGATAATGATGGAGCCGGTGATAATGCAGATACCGATGATGACAATGATGGTACCCCAGATGCTGATGATGCATTTCCTTTAGATTCAACTGAAGACACAGATACCGATGGAGATGGAACAGGAGATAATACCGACAACGATGATGATAATGATGGTACCCCAGATGCTGATGATGGATTTCCTTTAGATTCAACTGAAGACACAGATACCGATGGTGATGGCACGGGTGATAATGCCGACAACGATGATGATGGAGACGGAACGCCAGACGCAGATGACGCATTTCCTTTAGATTCAACTGAAGATACGGATACCGATGGTGATGGCACGGGTGATAATGCCGACAACGATGACGATGGGGATGGAACAGATGATGGTGATGATGCCTTCCCTTTAGATTCAACTGAAGACACGGATACCGATAATGATGGAGCCGGTGATAATGCCGATACCGATGATGACAATGATGGTACCCCAGATGCTGATGATGCATTTCCTTTAGATTCAACTGAAGATACGGATACCGATGGAGATGGAACAGGAGATAATACCGACAACGATGATGATAATGATGGTACCCCAGATGCTGATGATGCATTTCCTTTAGATTCAACTGAAGACACAGATACGGATAATGATGGAGCCGGTGATAATGCGGATAACGATGATGATGGAGACGGAACGCCAGACGCAGATGACGCATTTCCTTTAGATTCAACTGAAGACACGGATACCGATAATGATGGAGCTGGAGATAATGCCGATACCGATGATGATAATGATGGTACGCCAGACGTAGATGATGCCTTTCCTTTAGATTCAACTGAAGATACCGATACTGATGGTGATGGAGCTGGGGATAATGCCGACAACGATGATGATAATGATGGTACGCCAGACGCAGATGACGCATTTCCTTTAGATTCAACTGAAGATACGGATACCGATGGTGATGGCACGGGCGATAATGCGGATAACGATGATGATAATGATGGTACGCCAGACGCAGATGACGCATTTCCTTTAGATTCAACTGAAGATACGGATACCGATGGTGATGGCACGGGTGATGATGCCGACAACGATGACGATGGGGATGGAACAGATGATGGTGATGATGCCTTCCCTTTAGATTCAACTGAAGACACGGATACCGATAATGATGGAGCTGGAGATAATGCCGATACCGATGATGATAATGATGGTACGCCAGACGCAGATGATGCATTTCCTTTAGATTCAACTGAAGATACGGATACCGATAATGATGGAGCCGGTGATAATGCGGACACCGATGATGATAATGATGGTACGCCAGACGCAGATGACGCATTTCCTTTAGATTCAACTGAAGATACCGATACTGATGGTGATGGAGCTGGGGATAATGCCGACAACGATGATGATAATGATGGTACGATAGACACAGATGATACATTTCCTTTAGATCCAACTGAAGATACAGATACCGATAATGATGGAACAGGAGATAATGCCGATACCGATGATGACAATGACGGTACGCCAGATGCAGATGACGCATTTCCTTTAGATTCAACTGAAGATACAGATACCGATGGTGATGGCACTGGTGATAATGGCGATACCGATGATGATAATGATGGTACTGATGATACAGATGATGCTTTTCCTTTAGATTCAACTGAAGACACAGATACGGATAATGATGGAACCGGTGATAATGCCGATACCGATGATGATGGTGATGGAATGCCAGATGCAGATGACGCATTTCCTTTAGATTCAAATGAAGATACCGATACCGATGGTGATGGCACGGGTGATAATGCCGATACCGATGATGATAATGACGGTACGCCAGACGCGGATGATGCATTTCCTTTAGATCCAAATGAAGACACCGACACGGATAATGATGGAACAGGCGATAATGCGGACACCGATGATGATAATGACGGTACTGATGATACAGAAGATGCATTTCCTTTAGATCCGGGTGAAGACACAGATACGGATAATGATGGAACAGGAGATAATGCCGACAACGATGATGATAATGATGGTACTGATGATACAGAAGATGCATTTCCTTTAAATCCGGGTGAAGACTCGGATACCGATAATGACGGAATCGGTGATAATGCCGATACCGATGATGATAATGATGGTACGCCAGACGCGGATGATGCATTTCCTTTAGATCCAAGTGAAGACACAGATTCGGATAATGACGGAATCGGTGATAATGCCGATACCGATGATGATGGTGATGGTACGTCAGACGCAGATGACGCATTTCCTTTAGATTCAAATGAAGATACAGATACCGATAATGATGGAATCGGTGATAATGCCGATACCGATGATGATAATGATGGTACGCCAGATACAGACGATGCATTCCCACTTGATCCAAGTGAAGACACCGACACTGATAATGATGGAACCGGTGATAATATGGACACCGATGATGATGGAGATGGAACAGATGATACTGAAGATGACTTTCCTTTAGATCCAACAGAAGATACAGACAGCGATGGTGATGGCACGGGTGATAATGCAGATACCGATGATGATAATGATGATACGCCCGATACTGATGATGCATTTCCTTTAAATCCGGGTGAAGACACGGATACCGATAATGATGGAATCGGTGATAATGCCGATACCGATGATGATGGTGATGGAACTGAAGATACAGATGATGCCTTTCCTTTCGATCCAACAGAAGATACAGACAGCGATAGTGATGGTACTGGTGATAATGCGGATACCGATGATGATGGAGATGGAACTGATGATAGTAATGATGCCTTCCCACTAGATCCAACTGAAGATACGGATACCGATAATGATGGAACAGGTGATAATGCAGATACCGATGATGATAATGATGGTTCGCCAGATACAGACGATGCCTTCCCACTAGATCCAACAGAAGATACAGACAGCGATAGTGATGGCACGGGTGATAATGCAGATACCGATGATGATAATGATGGTACGCCAGACACAGATGATGCATTTCCTTTAGATCCAGCTGAGGATACAGATACGGATAATGATGGAACCGGTGATAATGCAGATACCGATGATGATGGAGATGGAACAGATGATACAGAAGATGCATTCCCACTTGATCCAACTGAAGATACGGATACCGATAATGATGGAACCGGTGATAATGCAGATACTGATGATGATAATGATGGTACACCAGATGCGGATGATGCATTTCCTTTAGATTCAAATGAAGATACAGATACCGATAATGACGGAGCTGGAGATAATGCCGATACCGATGATGATAATGATGGTACGCCAGATACAGACGATGCATTCCCACTTGATCCAAGTGAAGACACCGACACTGATAATGATGGAACCGGTGATAATACGGACACCGATGATGATGGAGATGGAACAGATGATACTGAAGATGACTTTCCTTTCGATCCAAGTGAAGACACCGACACTGATAATGATGGAACAGGTGATAATGCAGATACCGATGATGATAATGATGGTACGCCCGATACTGATGATGCATTTCCTTTAGATTCAGCTGAGGATACAGATACGGATAATGATGGAGACGGTGATAATGCAGATACCGATGATGATAATGATGGTTCGCCAGATACAGACGATGCATTCCCACTTGATCCAAGTGAAGACACAGATACCGATGGTGATGGCACGGGTGATAATACGGACACCGATGATGATGGTGATGGAACTGAAGATACAGATGATGCCTTTCCTTTCGATCCAACAGAAGATACAGACAGCGATAGTGATGGCACGGGTGATAATGCAGATACCGATGATGATGGAGATGGAACAGATGATACAGAAGATGCATTCCCACTTGATCCAACTGAAGACACAGATACCGATAATGATGGAACCGGTGATAATACGGACACCGATGATGATGGTGATGGAACTGAAGATACAGATGATGCCTTTCCTTTAGATCCAACAGAAGATACAGACAGCGATAGTGATGGCACGGGTGATAATGCAGATACCGATGATGATAATGATGGTACGCCCGATACTGATGATGCATTCCCACTTGATCCAACTGAAGATACGGATACCGATAATGATGGAACCGGTGATAATGCAGATACTGATGATGATAATGATGGTTCGCCAGATACAGACGATGCATTTCCTTTAGATCCAACAGAAGATACAGACAGCGATAGTGATGGCACGGGTGATAATGCAGATACCGATGATGATAATGATGGTACGCCAGATACTGATGATGCCTTTCCTTTAGATTCAGCTGAGGATACAGATACGGATAATGATGGAACCGGTGATAATGCAGATACCGATGATGATAATGATGGTAATGATGATACAGATGATGCCTTCCCACTAGATCCAACGGAGGACACAGATTCGGATAATGATGGAATCGGTGATAATGCAGATGCTGATGATGATAATGATGGTACACCAGATGTGGGTGATGCCTTTCCTTTCGATCCAACAGAAGATACGGATACCGATAGTGATGGAGACGGTGATAATGCAGATACCGATGATGATAATGATGGTACTGATGATACAGATGATGCCTTCCCACTAGATCCAACGGAGGACACAGATTCGGATAATGATGGAATCGGTGATAATGCAGATGCTGATGATGATAATGATAGTACACCAGATGCGGATGATGCATTTCCTTTAGATTCAAATGAAGATACAGATACCGATAATGACGGAACTGGTGATAATGCAGATACCGATGATGATAATGATGGTTCGCCAGATACAGACGATGCATTCCCACTTGATCCAACAGAAGATACGGATACAGATAATGATGGAACAGGCGATAATGCAGATACCGATGATGATGGTGATGGAACTGAAGATACAGATGATGCCTTTCCTTTAGATCCAACAGAAGATACAGACAGCGATAGTGATGGCACGGGTGATAATGCAGATACCGATGATGATAATGATGGTACGCCCGATACTGATGATGCATTCCCACTTGATCTAACTGAAGATACGGATACCGATAATGATGGAACCGGTGATAATGCAGATGCTGATGATGATAATGATGGTACACCAGATGCGGATGATGCATTTCCTTTCGATCCAACAGAAGATACAGATACCGATGGTGATGGTACTGGTGATAATGCGGATACCGATGATGATGGAGATGGAACTGATGATAGTAATGATGCCTTCCCACTAGATCCAACTGAAGATACGGATACCGATAATGATGGAACAGGCGATAATGCAGATACCGATGATGATGGAGATGGAACTGATGATAGTAATGATGCATTCCCACTTGATCCAACGGAGGACACAGATTCGGATAATGATGGAACAGGCGATAATGCCGATACCGATGATGATAATGATGGTACTGATGATACAGATGACGCATTTCCTTTAGATCCAAATGAAGATACGGATACCGATGGTGATGGCACGGGCGATAATGCCGATACCGATGCTGATGGTGATGGTACGTCAGACGCAGATGACGCATTTCCTTTAGATTCAAATGAAGATACAGATACCGATAATGATGGAGCTGGTGATAATGCCGATACCGATGATGATAATGACGGTACGCCAGACGCGGATGATGCATTTCCTTTAGATTCAAATGAAGATACCGATACTGATAATGATGGAACTGGTGATAATGCAGATACCGATGATGATAATGATGGTACGCCAGACACAGATGATGCATTTCCTTTCGATCCAACAGAAGATACGGATACAGATAATGATGGAACAGGCGATAATGCAGATACCGATGATGATGGAGATGGAACAGATGATGGAGATGATGTCTTTCCTTTCGACCCAACAGAAGATACCGATACCGATGGTGATGGTACTGGTGATAATGCGGATACCGATGATGATGGAGATGGAACTGATGATAGTGATGATGCTTTCCCACTAGATCCAACGGAGGACACAGATACAGATAATGATGGAACTGGTGATAATGCAGATACCGATGATGATGGAGATGGAACAGATGATACTGAAGATGGATTTCCGTTAAATCCAAATGAAGACACGGATACCGATAGCGATGGAACCGGTGATAATACAGATACAGATGATGATGGAGATGGAACAGATGATAATGATGATGCATTTCCTTTAGATCCAACTGAAGATACAGATACAGATAACGACGGAATAGGTGATAATGCCGACAATGATGATGATGGTGATGGAACCAATGATAGTAATGATGCCTTTCCTTTAGATCCAAATGAAGATACGGATACAGATAATGATGGAACTGGCGATAATGCGGATACCGATGATGATGGAGATGGAACTGATGATAGTAATGATGCATTCCCACTTGATCCAACGGAGGACACAGATACCGATGGTGATGGTACTGGTGATAATGCGGATACCGATGATGATGGAGATGGAACTGATGATAGTAATGATGCATTCCCACTTGATCCAACGGAGGACACAGATACAGATAATGATGGAGACGGTGATAATACGGATACCGATGATGATAATGATGGTACGCCAGATGCAGATGACGCATTTCCTTTAGATCCAACAGAAGATATAGATACCGATGGTGATGGTACTGGTGATAATGCCGACAATGATGATGATGGTGATGGGACAGATGATGGTGATGATGCTTTCCCACTAGATCCAACGGAGGACACAGATACAGATAATGATGGAACTGGTGATAATGCCGACAATGATGATGATGGTGATGGCACCAATGATACTGATGATGTCTTTCCTTTAGATCCAAATGAAGATACAGATACCGATAGCGATGGGACCGGTGATAATGCGGATAGCGATGATGATGGTGATGGCACCAATGACATTGATGATGCATTTCCTTTAGATCAAAATGAAGACACAGATACAGATAGTGATGGAATAGGAGATAATGCCGATACGGATGATGATGGTGATGGCTTAACTGATACTGAAGAATGTACTGGAAGTTCTGGACCAATATATGCTACAGCTAATGAAAATGGTGAATATGAATTTATTGTTTACCAAGGAATTACTACTGGTTCAAACATTTTATTTTTTAATGGTTCAGTTACAACTACATTAAGTGCTCTGACTTCAGAGCTTATTGTTGTTTACGATGATGATGACATGCTTAATGATAGTGGTACATCTGATGGGCAAATAAGGGATAATGATATTGTTAATACGCAATATGTTGTTAATGATTTAACAATTGCCAATTTAAATTCAGGTAATTACATAACTAGTATCGGTCGAACATCGGTTGAAAATCTATCAACAGGTGAATCAGGAAGTATATATATTTTATCCTCATCATCTAATTATGTATTTGCTTCTACGATTGTTCTTACAAATGGCGATAGTATTAAATTAACTTCTGCAAATTATAAACCAGATATTCAATCACCTAGTTTTTATATTGGGCAAGCACCTTACACGGATTTAATAGCTACTGAAGAAAACAATAATAATGGTTGTGACATTGATACAGACAATGATGGATTATTTAATTATTTAGATGAAGATAGTGATAATGATGGTGTTAATGATGGTATAGATGTATTTCCTCTTGATACAAATGAATCCATTGATAGCGATGGCGATGGAGTTGGTAATAATACAGATACAGACGATGATAATGATGGTATACCTGACAGTGAAGATGTCTTCCCATTAGATAATTCTGAAAGCATTGATACGGATGGTGATGGTGTTGGTAATAATGCAGATACGGATGATGATGGTGATGGAGTTTCAGATATATTGGATCTTTTTCCTGTTGATGCAAATGAGACCTTGGATAGTGATGGTGATGGTATAGGGGATAATGCAGATACAGACGATGATAACGATGGTGTTTCCGATAACGATGATGCATTTAGATTAGATAACACTGAAAGTATTGATACGGATGGTGATGGTATTGGTAATAATGCTGATACAGATGATGATAATGATGGCGTAGCAGATAGTGAAGATGCTTTCCCATTAGATAATTCTGAAAGTATTGATACCGATGGCGATGGTACGGGTAATAATGCAGATACGGACGATGATGATGATGGTGTCTCCGATGACGATGATGCATTTCCTTTGGATAATTCTGAAAGTATTGATACCGATGGCGATGGTACGGGTAATAATGCAGATACCGATGATGATGGTGATGGCGTAGCAGACAATGAAGATGCTTTCCCATTAGATAATTCAGAAAGTATTGATACCGATGGTGATGGTACGGGTAATAATGCAGATACCGATGATGATAATGATGGCGTGCTAGATAATGAAGATGCCTTCCCATTAGATAATTCAGAAAGTATTGATACCGATGGTGATGGTACGGGTAATAATGCAGATACCGATGATGATAATGATGGCGTGCTAGATAATGAAGATGCCTTCCCATTAGATAATTCTGAAAGTATCGACACCGATGGTGATGGAACTGGGAATAACTCAGATAATGACGATGATGATGATGGCGTAGCAGATAATGACGATGCCTTCCCATTAGATAATTCTGAAAGCATTGATACCGATGGCGATGGTACGGGTAATAATGCAGATACCGATGATGATGGTGATGGTGTGCTAGATAATGACGATGACTTCCCATTAGATAATTCTGAAAGTATCGATACGGATGGTGATGGTGTTGGTAATAATGCAGACACCGATGATGATGATGATGGTGTGCTAGATAATGAAGATGCCTTCCCATTAGATAATGCTGAAAGTATTGATACCGATGGCGATGGTATAGGTAATAATGCAGACACCGATGATGATGGTGATGGCGTGGCAGACAATGACGATGCCTTCCCATTAGATAATTCTGAAAGTATTGATACCGATGGCGATGGTACGGGTAATAATGCAGACACCGATGATGATGGTGATGGCGTGGCAGACAATGACGATGCCTTCCCATTAGATAATTCTGAAAGCATTGATACCGATGGTGATGGTATTGGTAATAATGCAGATACCGATGATGATAATGATGGTGTGCTAGATATCGAAGATGCGCTTCCATTGGATGATAGTGAAACAATAGACACCGATGGTGATGGTGTTGGGAATAATGCAGATACGGACGATGATAACGATGGTGCGCTAGATAATGACGATGCCTTCCCATTAGATAATTCAGAAAGCATTGATACGGATGGTGATGGTATAGGTAATAATACAGACACCGATGATGATGATGATGGTGTGCTAGATAATGACGATGCCTTCCCATTAGATAATTCAGAAAGTATCGACACCGATGGTGATGGAACTGGGAATAACGCAGATAATGATGATGATAATGATGGTGTGCTAGATAATGACGATGCCTTCCCATTAGATAATTCAGAAAGTATCGACACCGATGGCGATGGTACGGGTAATAATGCAGATACCGATGATGATAATGATGGTGTGCTAGATAATGACGATGCTTTCCCATTAGATAATTCAGAAAGTATTGATACCGATGGCGATGGTACAGGTAATAATGCAGATAGCGACGATGATAATGATGGTGTATTAGATAATGACGATGCCTTCCCATTAGATAATTCAGAAAGTATTGATACCGATGGCGATGGTACGGGTAATAATGCAGATACCGATGATGATAATGATGGTGTGCTAGATAATGACGATGCTTTCCCATTAGATAATGCTGAAAGCATTGATACGGATGGTGATGGAACTGGTAATAATGCAGATACCGATGATGACAATGATGGTACTGCTGATGAGAATGATGCATTTCCTTTAGATGCAACTGAGGATACAGATACAGATAATGATGGAACTGGGAATAATGCAGATACTGACGATGATGATGATGGTGTAGTGGATAATGACGATGCTTTCCCATTAGATAATTCTGAAAGTATTGATACGGATGGTGATGGTATTGGTAATAATGTAGATACCGATGACGACAATGATGGTACTGCTGATGATAATGATGCATTTCCTTTAGATGCAACTGAGGATACAGATACAGATAATGATGGAACTGGTAATAATGCAGATACCGACGATGATGATGATGGTATATCCGATAATGAGGATTCTTTCCCATTAGATAATTCTGAAAGTATTGATACCGATGGCGATGGTATTGGTAATAATGCAGACACCGATGATGATAATGATGGTGTGCTTGATAGCGAAGATGCTTTCCCATTAGATAATGCTGAAAGTATTGATACGGATGGTGATGGTGTTGGTAATAATGCAGATAATGATGATGATGATGATGGTGTGCTAGATAATGAAGATGCCTTCCCATTGGATAATTCTGAAAGCATTGATACTGACGGGGATGGAACTGGAAATATTGCAGATACCGATGATGATAATGATGGTGTGCTAGATAATGACGATGCTTTCCCATTAGATAATTCTGAAAGCATTGATACCGATGGTGATGGTATTGGTAATAATGCAGATACCGATGATGATAATGATGGTGTGCTAGATATCGAAGATGCGCTTCCATTGGATGATAGTGAAACAATAGACACCGATGGTGATGGTGTTGGGAATAATGCAGATACGGACGATGATAACGATGGTGTGCTAGATAATGAGGATGCTTTCCCATTAGATAATTCAGAAAGCATTGATACCGATGCAGATGGTATAGGTAATAATACAGACACCGATGATGATGATGATGGTGTGCTAGATAATGACGATGCCTTCCCATTAGATAATGCTGAAAGTATTGATACGGATGGTGATGGAACTGGTAATAATGCAGACATCGATGATGATGATGATGGTGTATCTGATAACGAGGATGCTTTCCCATTAGATAATTCTGAAAGCATTGATACTGACGGGGATGGAACTGGTAATAATGCAGATACCGATGATGATGGTGATGGTGTGCTAGATAATGAGGATGCTTTCCCATTAGATAATTCAGAAAGTATCGACACCGATGGTGATGGAACTGGGAATAACGCAGATAATGATGATGATGATGATGGTGTGCTAGATAATGAGGATGCTTTCCCACTAGATAATTCTGAAAGCATTGATACCGATGCTGATGGTATTGGTAATAATACAGACACCGATGATGATAACGATGGTGTATTAGATAATAACGATGCTTTCCCATTAGATAATTCAGAGAATACGGATACCGATGGCGATGGTGTTGGGAATAATGCAGATACGGACGATGATAATGATGGTGTGCTAGATATCGAAGATGCGCTTCCATTGGATGACAGTGAAACAATAGACACCGATGGTGATGGTACGGGTAATAATTCAGATACCGATGATGATAATGATGGCGTGGCAGACAATGAAGATGCCTTCCCATTAGATAATTCAGAAAGCATTGATACCGATGGCGATGGTACGGGTAATAATGCAGATACCGATGATGATGATGATGGTGTGTCTGATAACGAGGATGCTTTCCCATTAGATAATGCTGAAAGCATTGATACCGATGCTGATGGTATTGGTAATAATACAGACACCGATGATGATGATGATGGTGTATCTGATAACGAGGATGCTTTCCCATTAGATAATGCTGAAAGCATTGATACGGATGGAGATGGAACTGGTAATAATGCAGACACCGATGATGATGATGATGGTGTGCTAGATAATGACGATGCCTTCCCATTAGATAATTCAGAAAGCATTGATACGGATGGTGATGGAACTGGTAATAATGCAGATACCGATGATGATAATGATGGCGTGGCAGACAATGACGATGCCTTCCCATTAGATAATTCTGAAAGTATTGATACCGATGGCGATGGTACGGGTAATAATGCAGATACGGATGATGATGATGATGGTGTGCTTGATAGCGAAGATGCTTTCCCATTAGATAATTCAGAAAGTATTGATACCGATGGCGATGGTACAGGGAATAATGCAGACACCGATGATGATGATGATGGTGTGCTAGATAATGAAGATGCCTTCCCATTAGATGATTCTGAAAGTATCGATACGGATGGTGATGGAACTGGGAATAACGCAGATAATGACGATGATGATGATGGCGTAGCAGACAATGAGGACGACTTCCCATTAGATAATTCAGAAAGCATTGATACGGATGGTGATGGTATTGGTAATAATGCAGATAGCGATGATGATGATGATGGTGTGCTTGATAGCGAAGATGCACTTCCATTGGATGATAGTGAAACAATAGACACCGATGGTGATGGAACTGGGAATAACGCAGATAATGACGATGATAATGATGGTGTGCTAGATAATGACGATGCCTTCCCATTAGATAATTCTGAAAGCATTGATACGGATGGTGATGGTATTGGTAATAATGCAGATACCGATGATGATGATGATGGTGTGTCTGATAACGAGGATGCTTTCCCATTAGATAATGCTGAAAGCATTGATACGGATGGAGATGGAACTGGTAATAATGCAGACACCGATGATGATGATGATGGTGTATCTGATAACGAGGATGCTTTCCCATTAGATAATGCTGAAAGCATTGATACGGATGGAGATGGAACTGGTAATAATGCAGACACCGATGATGATGATGATGGTGTGCTAGATAATGACGATGCCTTCCCATTAGATAATTCAGAAAGCATTGATACGGATGGTGATGGAACTGGTAATAATGCAGATACCGATGATGATAACGATGGTGTATTAGATAATAACGATGCTTTCCCATTAGATAATTCAGAAAGTATTGATACCGATGGCGATGGTACAGGGAATAATGCAGATAGCGACGATGATGATGATGGTGTATTAGATAATGACGATGCCTTCCCATTAGATAACTCAGAAAGTATTGATACCGATGGCGATGGTACAGGGAATAATGCAGATAGCGACGATGATGATGATGGCGTAGCAGACAGTGACGATGCCTTCCCATTAGATGATTCTGAAAGTATCGATACGGATGGTGATGGAACTGGGAATAACACAGATACAGATGATGACAATGATGGTGTAGCAGATGCTGAAGATTTATTTCCGTTAGATAATTCAGAAAGTAGTGACTTTGATAATGATGGAATAGGGGATAATGGAGATGATGATGATGATAATGATGGTATGCCTGATTTTATGGATGCATTCCCTTATGATCCCACTGAGTTCTCAGATACTGATGGAGATGGTGTAGGAGATAGTAGTGATGCATTTCCGCTTGATTTTGAGGAACAAACTGATACTGATGGTGATGGTGTAGGTGATAATGGAGATGATTTCCCGAATGATCCCAGTGAAACTAGAGATACTGATGGAGACGGAATTGGTGATAATACAGATACGGATGATGATAATGATACTATTTTGGATATTGATGAGGGTTGCTCTAATAAAAAATATGCGTCGTTTAATGATGATGGTGAAGTTGAACTACTTATATACTCAAGCAATTTAATACAAAATTTAAATGGCGCTAATATATTTGGATATAATGGAACAACAGAGACTGTGATAATTCAAAATCTAGATTATTCAACAATTATGATAAAAGATAATGATCCTATTTTATCTGACTCAAGTAATGGTGGCCTTCAAACTTTAGATACAGATGGAGAACAGACTGTTGTTGATATTACAGGATTAAATCTTATCGGTAATGAAATATTTTCTTACGGAAACATTGAAATTAATAACATTACAACGGGCGAAACTGGTAGATTGTATGTTTTAGCAAATAGTACAAGTGGATTTGGTAATGCGTTTTATGCAACGACAGTGATTTTAAATGAGGGCGATACAGTAGAATGGACTGCTTCCAATAGTTCAACGCTTCATAGCTCACCAGTATTTTTTGTTGGACAAGTTCCTTATTCTGAGCTTTTGGCATCATATGAGAGTGATGTTGGTTATTGTGAAGGAATTGATACGGATGGAGATGGTTTAGCTGATCATCTTGATGTGGACAGTGATAATGACGGAATTCCAGATATAGATGATGAAAATCCATACTTAGTAGATTAAACACAAAGCTACTCTTTTATGATATAGTACATATTTTTAATATGAGTATATAAATGAAAATTGCTTCGTTGGATATCGATCCACAAAAAGGGTTTACGCCTTTATGTCCTGATGAATTGCCAGTAGTTGATGGTCACAAAATAGCTGACGAATTATTATTTAATCATTCAATGACAGATATCCATATTTTAACTAGAGATGCACATCCCACAAATGCAAAGTGGATAGCAAAAAATGAAACTGAATTCTTTAAGAAAATAGAAGGTGCAAACCTTGATATAAAATGGCCAAGTCATTGTGTTATAGGAACAAAGGGTTTTGAGTTAATTGATGGTTTAATTGAACCTTTCCATTATGACTTCCAGGTATACAAAGGAATTGAAATTGATGCACATCCATATGGCGCTTTATATCATGACTTACAAGAAACACAATCTACTGGGTTAATTGAATTTCTAAGATACCATAATATTAAATGGGTGTTATGTGGTGGATTGGCTTTAGATTACTGTGTTTTTTCAACTATAAATCAGTTAATAAAAAACCAAGTTAAGGTCATTTTAAATTTTAACGCAACAAAATTAGTTGATTTAAACTCTGAAAAAAATATTATTGAGCAACTTAATAAATTAGGAGTTAAAATTTTTTATAACAGAATGGAAATTGAAAATTTTATAACTGAACTTCGTGATAAAGATCATGAATTGAAATAAATTTTCCTATTTAGTTGTTATTTTTGAATTCTTTCATATTTTTTTTTATTTTTTTGGATAATATCTCTCACTGAAGGAGTTATTATGAAAAAACATGAAAGAATTAAAATTATCAGCGATCAAATTAGGATTAAGGGCCAAGTTTCGTTGTTTGATTTATCTCAACAGTTTAACGTTACAATCAGAACAATAAGAAATGATTTAAAAGAACTTCAGACAAAAATTGGTTGTGAAATCTTTCGTGGCGGTGCTAAAAAGAAAAAAATTAATTATGGAAGTTTATATACCTCTGTATATAATAAAAACTTTAATTTAAAAATTAATAATAACTACTTATCAACTCAAAATGATACAAAATCACAAATCTTAAACAGCTCCCAGTCAAATACAGATGATTACAAAAAGATATTTATTCTAGGTTCATTTAATATTGATATTTGTGTTGAAGTGGATGATTTTGCAAGTATTGGTGAGACACTTGCAGCGGAAAGTATTAATTATTATTCAGGTGGCAAGGGTACAAATCAAGCAACAGCAGCATCTTGTATATCAGATAAAGTTCACTTAACTGTAAAAATAGGTAGTGATGCTTTGAGTTTTAAGGCTCAAGAATTTATTAAAAATATCCCATTAATGTCGAGAACTGTATTGATGGATAATGAATATTCAACTGGTCAAGCGGTTATAGTCAGCGCAAAAAAAGCAGGAAATAACAAAGTTTATGCTAATTTGGGAGCCAATCTTCACATAACATTAAATGAAATTGAACAAGATCTATGTCACTTGGATCAAAGTGATATATTATTAACGCAACTTGAAAATAATTTTGATGTAACAAAACATCTTATTCAAAGAGCTCATAATCAGAATATTTTAGTTGTATTAGATCCATCACCACTAAACTTAAATTGCATTCCATTACTTCAGCAAGTTGACATTATTTTACCTAATCAAGTTGAAGCTTCAAAGTTATCTAATATAGAAATACTTAATTACGAAAGTGCTAAAGAAGCGGCTTATAAAATTCATGGGATGGGACCAAAACATGTAATAATCAAGATGTCAAAGGATGGTTGTGTCTATTTTAATGGTGAAAAATTCTGGATTTTCCCTACATATAAATCGTATGTTGTAGATACTTGTGGTGCAGGAGATGCCTTTGCTGGCGCTTTTGTTGGGGAATTGTCTCGAGGAAAAACAATAAAAGAATCGATTAAATTTGCAAATTCATATGCTTCTTTAAAAATTGAAAGAAAAGGAGCATCTAATATGCCAAAAAGAGAATTAGCTATTTCTCGTTTATTAGAAAAAACAAATTAATTAAAAAATAACTTAAATATGGGGAAAAATATGTTTATCGTTCAAACACACATGATGGCAATAATGTTTACCTTCCTGGCTATGATAGGCTGGGGATCTTGGGCAAATACTACTAAATTAGTTGATAATAAGAGGTGGCCTTTCCAATTATTTTATTGGGACTATTCCATAGGTCTTGTATTATTTTCTTTAGCTTTAGGCTTAACATTAGGGTCTACAGGTGATCAGGGACAGTCATTTTTTACAAATCTAACACAGGCAGAAACTTCGTTCATTTTAGACGCTTTCATAGCTGGTGTTGTATTTAATATAGGTAATTTGCTTTTAGTAGCTGCAATTGATTTGGCTGGTATGGCAGTTGCATTTCCTATTGGGGTAGGTCTAGCTTTAGTTTTAGGTACAATTACAAGTTATATTTCTTCACCTTCAGGTAATTTAGCATTAACTTTACTTGGTTTATTTTGCATTACGCTTGCTATAATTTTAAGTGGAGTTGCATCTTCTAGAATGAAGCAAGATGTTTTAAATAAGAAAAAGGGGTTAATCACTGCGATTGCAGCAGGTTTAACGATGGGGTGGTTTGCATCCTTTATTGTGAAATCCATTTCACCTAACCTTGAACAAATTTCTGTTGGAATGTTAACGCCATATACAGCTATATTTATTTTTGCAATTGGAGTTTTTCTATCTAATTTTATCTTAAATGTTTTTGTAATGAAGAAACCGATTTCAGGCAAACCTATTAATGGAAAAGCTTATTTTAAGGGTAGCTTTAAAGAGCATATTGTGGGTATCATTGGTGGTGCTATTTGGTGCTTAGCGACTGCTCTGGTTTATTTATGTGGAAATAAAGCTGGTTATGCAGTAAGTTATGCTCTTGGTCAATGTGCCGCTATGGTTGCATTAATTTGGGGTGTATTTGTTTGGAAAGAATTTAAAGGAGCACCCAAAGGAACGGGTAAATTAATTTTATTTGTATTTATCACTTTTATTGTAGGTATAACTTTTATGATTTTGGCATCTAAATAGGAAGAGATTTTTAATATGAAAAATAAAAACATTGTAGTCTTAGGAAGTGTTAATCAGGATCATTCGATTCAATCTAAATATATTCCTAAAATTGGAGAAACAATTGAGGGCCATAGTCATTTATTAGCATTTGGAGGGAAGGGTGCAAATCAAGCAGTGAGTGCCTCTAGGCTAAAAGGAAATGTGAAATTTATAGCTTGTGTTGGAACAGACTCATTTGGAAGAGATGCTATTCATCAATTTATTGAAGATGGTATGGATACAAAGCACATTGAAGTCTGTAACGGTCAGAATACCGGCATAGCATTAATATTAGTTGATGATAATGGTAATAATATTATATCTATATCTGCGAATGCTAATGCACTATTGACAAAAGATATTGTTGAAAAAAATCATGTTGCTATTCAAAATTCTGACTTGCTTTTAATGCAATTAGAAACACCTATGGATGGTATTGAAAAAGCAATTGATATTGCAAATAAGTCTAATACTAAAATAATTTTGAATCCAGCACCAGCCAAAACTTTATCGGATGATATTTTAAATAGTTTGTATTTAATTACACCCAATGAGACTGAAGCTGAAATATTAACTGGTATTAAAGTCATCAATGAAGAAACGGCAAACGAAGCAGCTAATATTTTATTAGAAAAGGGTGTTGATAATGTAATAATTACTTTGGGTGAAAACGGAGCATTTTTTGCTGATAAAAATGAGCGATATTGTGTCCCTACTATGAAAGTTAAAACGGTTGATACTGTAGCTGCAGGGGATACTTTTAATGGTGCATTAACAGTGGCATTAAGTCAAAATATGACCATGAAAGAGTCTATAAGGTTTGCAAATATCGCAGCTGCCATTTCTGTAACAAAAAATGGAGCACAGCCTTCTATTCCAGATCTAGGGACTGTAATGGCTTCTTTTAAAAGTGATGAAGTGTTAGTGTAATATTTTGTGATATATTAAATAAGATCTTTATATTGCAAATTATAGCTCTAAAAATAAAAGACCTTTGCATTGGTCTTTTATTTTTTTGAACCTTATGAAAAATGATTGGTCATATAATTAAACTATTAGAAATTGAGATAAAAATGAAAAAGTTATTAATTAGTTCGATATATATTTTATGTTTTATGATTCCAACTCTCAGTCATGCAGATGGAATGAATGAGGAAGGGCATAAAATAAAAAAAAATTGGCATAAAGCTGAAGATGTTGCTAAAAAAGATTTACACCAAGTGGGTCATGCCTTTTCTAAGGGCTACCATAAATCTAAAAATTGGGTCAAAAAAGAAACCCATTAAACACTTATTTTACAATTGTACCTAACAAAGTATCCTCTCTAGCACCGGTCACAGAGGGGATATTACCAGAAATTTCCTCATTTCTTATTTTAGCAAGCCATGCAAAGGCTATGGATTCAACACATAGAGGATCAATATTATATTTTAAGCTAGTAGCTATATTAATTTTGTGCAGTTTCCTTTTAAGTCTATGAAGCAAGTCTTTATTTAATGCACCGCCACCACATACAATAACTGTGTTACACTTATTAATATTATTAATTTCATTTGTTATAGATTGAGCAGTTAACTCCGTTAAGGTAGCCATTACGTCTTGTTCAGGAATATGATCAAATTGATTTTTAAGTATGTTTTCTATCCAATTTAGATTAAATTTTTCTCTTCCAGTACTTTTGGGTGCTGGTTTAATAAAATATGGATCTGAAAGTAAAATCTTTAATAATTTCTTATGGACCGTTCCGGTACTAGCCCATTGTCCATTTTGATCGTAATTTAACCCTTTTACTTTCCTAATCCAAGCATCTAAAAGTATATTACCAGGGCCAGTATCATACCCGGTAATAGGCTCGTTTATATATAATTTTGTAATATTAGAAATACCACCAATATTTAAAATAATTCTATTTTCTGTTTCAGATTTGAAAAAATGATTGTGAAAAACAGGAACTAAAGGAGCACCCTGACCACCTAAAGCTATATCTTTTCTTCGAAAATCCCCGATTGTTTTGATGCCAGTTTTTACAGCAATAATGTTCAAATCCCCTAACTGAATTGAAAAAGGGTAAGGACCTTCTGGCGAATGCCAAACAGTTTGACCATGACAACCAATAGCTAAAATCTCTTTTGTATTAATCTTAAATTCACTTGTAAACTTTAAAACAACATTTGCATATAATTGTCCTAATTTATGGTCGATTAAACCTACTTTTTCGATTGTGGTAGAGTTATTTTGACATAAATCAAGAATTTCTTTTTTTAAATCTTGAGGAAATGGATACTCTTTTTGTTGAATTAGGGGGTTTTGAGGTTGGCTAAAATCTGCATGACAAATATCTACGCCATCTAAGCTTGTCCCTGACATCATTCCTATGTATTGTGATTTTTTCATAAATTAATGAGTATCCTTATCGGTTTTTGAGAGTCGATTTTATTGGCAATATTTTTTATAACCAGATTAAAATGGAAAGTAATTTTTCATTTTATGTTACTGTTTTTATATTATTTATTTCTTAAAATCAAGCTTTATATTTTGAGATTATGTTGATGATGAATAGTAATTTTCTCGTTTCCTGTGAATGGTTAAAAGATAATTTATACAATGAAAATATATGTATCTTAGATGCTTCTTTTTTTTTAAAAAATGATAAAAGGGATGGTTTTTTTGAATGGAATTCGAAAAGAATACCTACTTCTCTTTATTTTGATTTTAATAAAAAAATTAAAGAGCACAATAGTCTATTACCAAATATGCTTCCCAGTCCGGAATACTTTTCCGAGCAAGTTGGTTTAATGGGTATTTCGAATAATACACACATCATAATATATGATAATTGTGATTTTTTTTCTGCCCCAAGAGTTTGGTGGATGTTTAAGATCATGGGTCATCAAAAGATCTCTATATTAGATGAGGGTCTCAAAGGGTGGATCGAATTAGGGTATCCAATTGAAGAAAGTCCACCACATTTAAACATAGTTCCGGCTCAATATAATGCAAGTTTTCAATCAAACCTTCTCGCTAATTATGATGATGTAATGTCAGCTTCAATGAATAAAGATTTAATCATTGATGCTCGTTCCCCTGATAGATTTAATGCGCAGAGCAACAATAATCGGGTAGACCACATTCCTCATTCCAAAAACTTATATTATCGTAATCTAGTGAAAAGCAATGAATTTCCATCTCATAAGAATATTTATAAAAATTTTATGAATGTGATTACACCCGAGCAATTAAATGAACATATCATTTATACTTGTGGCTCAGGGGTTACAGCATGTATTTTAGCTTTCTGTGGTTATTGTATAGGGGCTGAAAACTTTTCAATATATGACGGCTCATGGTCAGAGTGGAGTCAAATAAATTAAAGGATAAATTTATGATAGAAATAGAAACTTATGACTTAGATTATAAAATTGATAACAAAAATTATAAGGGCTATGTTGCTCATCCTCAAGAAGCCGAGGCTCTGAACACTATTTTAATTGCTTCAGCCTGGGATGGTAGAAGTGAACTTAGTTGCAAACATGCAGTAAAATTAGCACAACAGGGTTATACCTGCTTTGTTTTAGATGTTTATGGAAATGGGAGGGTTGGGAAAAATCCAGAAGAGAATGAATCTTTAATGAAACCTTTAGTCCAAAATAGAGAAGAACTCCTAAAAAGATTAAAGGGTGGTTATGAAAAGGCAATCCAACTTAAACAAGTAAATGTAGATAAAGTTGTAGCACTTGGATTTTGTTTTGGTGGATTATGTGTTTTAGATATGGCTAGAGCCGGATTAAACCTCAAAGGAGTAGTGTCATTTCATGGATTATACTCAAAGCCCAATGAAACAAATACAGAGATTAATTCTAAAGTATTAATTTTACATGGTTATAAAGATCCTTTGATTGGTGTCATGTCAGGAACAAGTACGCAGCAACAGGTAGTTCTTATTCAGGAAGAATTATCTCTAAGAAATTGTGATTGGCAATTTATTTCTTATGGAGATGGCTATCACGCTTTTACTAATCCAAATGCAAACGATATGAATTCAGGAACCGTGTATGATGCTTTAATATCCAAGCGTTCATGGGATGCTACTCACTTATTTCTAACCGATTGTTTTGGTTGAATTTAATTCGAGTCATTTGTAATTCGGTAAACTAATGGAGATTTGATAATGTATTTAGTTACGGGTGGATCAAGAGGTATTGGTAAATCAACTGTTTTAGATCTCGTTAAATTAGGAAAGTTAGTTGTTTTTACTTACAATCATAATTTAGAGAAAGCTAAAGAAGTTTTGAATGAAGCTGAACAATTAAAAGGCACAGCTATTGCCATAAAAGTTGATTTCTCTGAAGAAGATGAAATCATGGCATTATTTAATGAATTGGATAAATACAAACAACCTTTAATTGGGGTTGTTAACAATGTTGGTATAGTAAAGAAACAGTCCTCAATATTAGATATTTCATTGGACAGATTAAAAGATATTTATAACATTAATGTTTTTGCTAATTTTCTCTGTATAAGGGAGGCTTGTAGAAGAATGTCAACTAGTTTAGGTGGGGCTGGAGGTTCTATTGTTAATGTTTCTTCTCGTGCAAGTGTTCTGGGCTCTCCCAATGAATATGTGGATTATGCATCCACAAAAGGAGCTATCGATACTATGACAATTGGAACAGCAAAAGAATTTGCTGAACAGGGCATTAGAATAAATGCAGTGAGACCAGGTTTAATTAAAACAGATATGCATGCAGATAGTGGAGAGCCTGAGCGAGTAAAACGGTTGGAGCAAACAATTCCATTGAAAAGAGGCGGCTCAGTTCGCGAAGTATCAGAGGCTATATGTTGGTTACTATCCGAAAAGTCAGCGTATGTTACTGGAACGTTTATTGACGTTTCTGGTGGAAGATGATTATTAATAATTTTAATAGAGGTAAAAATGTATAACAAAATAACGAGAAGTGCATATATAGTATTACTAGTATTCTCTTCATTATGTATGAAGGCTAATGCAACTCAGTCTTCAAATTTGATAGAGACTACAGGGACCGCAGAGTTAAAAGTTAAACCCAACACTGCGAAAATCTTCATCTCGATAGAGTCCAATCAAAACATAAAAGATGATGCAAAAAAATGGTAGATCAAATTGTAATCGATATGCAGCAAAAACTTAAAGAGTTGGGAGTTAATAAAAATCAGATTCAACCATTAAGTTTTTCTTTATTACCTCAATATGATCTTCAAAAAGATAATACAAAGAAATTTTCTGGATATGTTGCCAAAAGAAGTTATCAAATTAATCTAGATAATCTAAATCTTGTCAATCAAGTTATGGATTCTTTAGTGAGTTCAAAAGATATCCAAATAAATAGGTTAGATTATGACATTTTAAAACCTGAAATTTATAAAAGAAAAGTTCAAAAATTAGCAGTCAAAAATGCAATTACAAATGCAACAAATATTTCAACAGATTTTGGTTATAAGCTTGGTTCGATAAAATCTATAAAATATAATGTTAATAATTTTTATAAAACAAGTTCTGATTTAAACCTTGTTCAATACGCTGGAAGGGCGTCTAATAGAGACATTAATTTGAGTTATATTCCAAATTATATAATCTTTAAGGACTCTGTTTCAGTTATATACAATATAATAAAGTAATAAATTTAAAATTTATTACTTTATTATGAGATATTTTAGCTTAATTGTTTTATTATTTAGTTTTGCGGTAAAGGCAAAAATTGAAACAGCAATTTTTGCTGGAGGATGTTTTTGGTGTATCCAAAAAGATTTTGATCAAAACTTTAAAAAGGGCATAATTAATTCAACTGTAGGTTATGATGGCGGAATAAAACAGTATCCAACTTATGAAGATGTATCAAGTGGAAAAACAAAATACTTAGAAGTTGTTAAAATAAAATATGATTCAAATATTGTTGGGTACGAGAAGTTACTGAATTTTTTTTTCAGACAGATAGATCCTTATGATGATAGAGGCCAATTCTGTGATAAGGGGTTACAATATACGAGCGCTATATTCTATTTAAATAACCAACAATATAAATTAGCTAAGAAAATATTAGCTGAGACTGATAAATTGAATGAATCACAAATTATTAAAACTAAAATTTTGAAATCAACAACGTTTTATCCAGCAGAAAGTTATCACCAGAAATATTATAAAAAAAATCCAGTTAAATATCAGTTTTATCGATGGAAATGCGGACGAGATGATAAGCTTAAAGATATTTGGGGAAACAGTCCTTTAAAATAAATATATATTATAAATGTGATTTTTTGTCAGTTATAGGCTTGGAATATTTGATTTTTCTTCTTAACAAATGTACAAGGGTATTTTAAATACTTTTTATGCAAATAATTCTTTTAATGAATTACTTTTTCATGTCTTTTAATATCTATGATAGCAAAAGCAGAATTTGATTTTTGTTTCTCAATTTCATCAACAAGATAAACTATATTTGAGAGTTTGAAATTAAATCCAATCACACTAGTTACCGGTTTGGATTTTATTTTTTCAAGAAAATTAATGCTTGATTCTGTAAAGTTCATCAAATCAATTATGATTTTCACATGATAATATGATTCTCTAATAGATTCACTTTGAGAAGACTGTTTTAAATATTTCAGTAAATCATAATGATAGTATGCTAATGAACGTATATACTTATCAATTATATGAGGTTCTATATTAAATTGTTGCATATAACACTCCATAATTTTCAGTATATGTATTAACATAGCAAGTGATTTATAAAATATGTTTATTTTTAATTTTATATTAGATCAGTTTCAAAAGATTCTTGTCCTAAGATAGGTTTTTTATGCATAAAATTGCAATTGTCGTGTATCCAAAATTTTCTTTATTAGATTTGTCTTGTATGACAGAAGTTTTTAATTCTGTTAATAGAAATAGTCCAAAGTATTCGGTAAGTATTTACTCATCTGAAGGGGGAAAGTGTGTATCTGAAGATGGTCTTTCAATATACACATTAAGTTTGCAGAATAATGTTTCCTTGAATTCTTATCAAACCATTATAGTTATGGGAGGAGTGGGTTATGAAAAAGCTTCGCAGGATAAAACTTTAATTGACAGGATAAGTTCGTTAAATAAAAATATAAGAATTGTTGCAATTTGTAGTGGGATATTTTTACTAGCTTATGCAGGCATTTTACGAAATAAAACTGTGACAACACATTGGACCTGTATGCCTCAATTTAAAAAAAAATTTCCTAAGATTAATATATCTGATAAATCGTTATATATTCATGATGGCAATATTTTATCTTCAGCTGGGGGTATTTCAGGTATTGATTTGGCAATTTACATTGTAAAATATGATTTTGGGAAAATCTTAGCGGATAAAACTGCGAAACACTTGATAATATTGTCGGATGAATTAAATACTTCAACTAATAAAAGTTTAAGTTACATTAATCTAAAAAATTCAAGATTTCAAAAATTGCTAAAGCTTTTCCATGAAAATCTTAATATAACATATTCAGTTGAGCACTTGGCTGATACTTGTCATATGAGTTTGAGAAATTTTAACAGACAATTTAAAAAAGAATTTGGCGTAACGCCAAAAAAATATTTAGAAATAATTAGAATAGAAAAAAGCAAGGAATTGTTTAACCAAAATAAACATTTATCACTTGAGCAAGTTGCTTATAAATGTGGTTTTGCTTCCTCAATCTCTTTTAGTCGCGCATTTAAAAGAAATATGAATATCACTCCTAAGCTTTATCTTCAAACTCTATGATTAACCTTATTGAAAATAGTCTTGAAAACTTAATAATTATATACTAAACATATATTAATATTTTTAGTATTTTATTGCCTTATGTTTACTATTGTTCATCGTGATTATTACACAAAAATAATCGTTCATGGAAGGCTAACTCATAAGGATTACATTGAAACTTTAATTCCTGAGATCAATAAATTATCAGAATTAGGTAATATGAAGTTGATGATTAATGCGTTAGAATTTTCAGGAATGCAACCAAGGGCAGTTCTTGACGATCTAAAATTAGGGGTTACAAAAAGAAAAAAAATTGCAAAGCTAGCTATCGTCACAAATAAATCTTGGATGATTTTTCTTGTTGATCTCATCAAACAGATAGTAGCCTCAGAAATTAAAACATATGATAATGAGAAGGATGCATCAGATTGGCTGATGCAAGATTAATTTCATTCTTTTCCTTTTAGAATAACCCATCCTTCGTGCTCACCAGGTTTATTAGATGGAAAGTCAATTTTTTGTACAACTTTGAACTCTTTCCTCGGGTTATTAAGTTTAATAGTTTTTTGAGTATCTTCGCTTCTTAAAATGATATATTTAACTTTTTTTAAATTTAGTTGTTCCAGGGTTGAAAATTTTTTGTAGGAATAATTTTTGATAGACCATTTATAATAAAAATCGAATAGTCCTCTTGTGGTTTCTTTCAAATTTACACCGACGGTATTAATATGATCGCTTGGTGGTATGAATTGATAAACCTTTGTTGCTACTCCTTCAAGATTTCTGGATTTATCTAGAATTGGGTATACATAAAAGTACATTGAAAAATATAAGGATAGTGTTGTATATAAAATTAAATGGACAGCATTTAGACTTTTTCTTTTTAAAAAAATAACCAATAAAGCAGCAAGAGAAACAAAAGGTATCAGTTGTTTGAAACTAATTGTGGACAAATCATTGTAAACATCATGAGGCAGTTTTTCTTGCAAAAAATGAATAAAAAAGGGTGCTAAATTTAAAATAATTACAACAACTGTAAAAATGAATAGTAGAATATATGAATAAACTTTCAACCACTTTGTTTCTAAAAATTTAGATAGATAAAAAGCTGTTATAATTGCCATTAATGGAAGAAGTGGTTGTAAATACATTCCTCTTTTTGTTGAAGCAATACTTAGTATAATCATACTTATAATAAAGCTAAGTGAAACTGTAAACTTTAACCAATCAAATTTCTTAAAAGATTGAATTAATCCAACTATAAATAATGGTGTCCATGGAAGAGTATACTCTAATATTGGGCCAAGATAATAAATATAACTTTTATTGATATGTCCCAATGAAGTTGAGCTTCCTGAAAGTCTCCCAACTTGATTTTCCCAAAACCAAATATTAAATAAATGCTGGCCATTAGGTTCTTTTAGTAGTAAAAATATCCATATTAATATGGGAGTAAGAATAAATATTATGGAAAAGATATGTATAAAAATTAATTTTAATATTTGTCCTTTATTTTTTAAAATATAGTTGATTAAAAAAATTAACCAAAAACTAAAAATAAAAACGAATGCTATAGGACCCTTACACATAAATGCAAAACTAGACGCCATACTTGCAATAAATAAATAATACAGTTTCTTCTTTAAGAAGCTGTATGCTATAGCCCAAAAAGCAATCATAATAAAAAGTGAAAGACCTATATCAGCTCGAATCCAAGAGGATTGCATTACAAATCCTTCAAATGTACCCATAATTATGATGGTTAATAATGCTCTTTTTGAATCCATTAAGATTTCAGCTAATTTAAACAAGAAGTATAGTGTTAACAAAATCAAAAAGCTGTTAAAAAGACGTAATGTTTCTAAAGCACCAAAATTAAAATATTTCATAAAAAATGCTGCTAGAATCCCATAAAAAGGGGGTTTTTCCATAAAAGGTTCAGTACCTAAAATTGGGACTACGAAATTATTTGATGAAATCATATGTTGGATGATACCAGCTACTCTAGCTTCATCTGGATTCCATAGTCCTCGAGTTAAATTTCCGATTAAGGTAAAAAAAATTATGGCAAAAAAGGCAATCAAATAGATTTGATTAGTTTTAAAGTCTTTATTCATAGTTTTAAATATTTCTCTATTTAATTGAGATTATTTGAAAGGAAGTTATTAATCACTTGGCTTTAATTCTTCAAAATTAACTTCATATGAAGAAAATTTTCTAATATTCAATACGCCATTATCAAAAATAAGATATTGACCTTTAATTCCTTTTAAAACCCCTTCAATTATAGGTGTTTTGTCAAAGTTAAGCGAGTTAATTTTTTTTGGATGCTGGTTTACGGGAAAATCAAGGTTTACAATTTCTTCACTTAAAATCTTAATTGTACTATCACCAAAACTTTGCCTTAACTCATCAAGTTTAGGTTGGATTTTTAAAATAATTTCTTTTGAAATTTGTTTTAAGTTAAGTTTTTCTGGCTCCTCTTTTAACATCACTCTCCAATTTGTTTTATCAGAAATGAACTTTGAAATTTCCACTTCAATCAAGCCAGATAGCTGTCTATTTGCTACTTCAATGATAGGCAATGCTTGAATTGCGCCTTGGTCAACCCAACGTGTGGGTATCTGCGTGCCTCTAGTAATACCAACTTTTAATCCAGAAGTGTTAGACAAATAAACAATATGATTTGTCATACAGTTTTTTTCACCCCAATGAGGCTCTCTGCAGGTACCTTTATCATAATGACACAATTCAGGTTTGACTATACATATGTCACAACAAGCTAGTTTTTTCATACAAGGAAAACAAAAACCTTGAGAATAACTTTTTTTAGTGAGTCGATTACATTTAGCACAAAATATCTTACCAGTAAAAGACAGGCGAATTTTTTTATCAAAATATTGTTTTAAATCTATAGACTCGTCATTTAAAGGCATAAAATAATTTATTTGAGTGTTTTTTAGAATAGACTGTAATTTTTTAACTTTACCGGTGACCAAGTTTATACCTTAATAATTATTCATTTGAATTTTATCATATCATTATGTTTATAATTTTCTTACATACTCTATAAATATTCGATAATTATATCATAAATATCTGCTCTCTAGATGCTCTTTAAAATATTGAGGGTTTAAAGATTCATTGGTAGCTTGCATAATTACATCATTTGTCTCCAATAAACTTCCTTTTTCCCATATATTTTTTGAAAGCCATTTAAAAATTGGTGCTAAATTTTTTTGAGATAGACATTCATTGACATCGATTTGATTTTTTATAGTAGCCATAAATTGTGCTGCATACATTGCTCCTAAAGTGTAACTTGGAAAATAACCAAAAGATCCATCCGTCCAATGTATATCTTGCATACAACCATTTTTGTAGTTTCCCTTGGTACTTAAATTAAGATATTTTTTCATTTTCAAATCCCAGATCTCTGGTATATCTTTATAGGAAACTTTCTTATTCATTAAATCTTTTTCAATTTCATATCTGAGTATAATATGAGCAGGATATGTGACTTCATCAGCATCTACACGAATATAATCTGGTTGGACCCGCGTATAGATTTTTTTTAGATTATCCTTAGTAAAAATTTTTTGTTTATTCTGCTTAAAAATATTTTGTGCCAATGGTGCTAAATAACTGATAAATTCACTACTACGACCTATTTGCATCTCAAAAAATAAAGATTGAGACTCATGAATGCCCATTGATCTTGCTTGTCCAGCGGGAAGACCTCGATACTTTTGTGGTAGTCCTTGTTCATATCTTGCATGACCAGTTTCGTGAATAATACCCATTAAGGATTGAATAAAATCATTTTCATCATATCTTGTTGTAATTCTAATATCTTGAGACGTTCCACCACAAAAAGGGTGAAGGCTAATATCGAGTCGGCCTGAATTAAAATCAAACCCAAGTGTTTTCATAACTTTTAATCCCATTTCTTTTTGTTGTTTAATGGGAAAGGTGCCTTCTGGCTTGATATAGGGTTCGTTTTGCTGTTTTTGTTGTACTTGATTAATAAGATTTGGAAGCCAACATTTGATATTGTTAAAAATATTATCAAGTTCATTTGTGGACATGCCTGGTTCATAGAGATTTAACATAGCGTTATATGGAGTTGTTTGCAGTGCTTCAGCTCTAATTTGTGCCTCTTCTTGAGATAGTTCAACAACAGTTTTAAAGTTTTGACTAAAGCTAATCCAGTCATTTTCTTCTCGTTGAGTACGCCAAGCATGTTCACACTTTGCACCAGCAAGAGCTTTAGCTTGAACAAGATCATCTGTTAAGATATTGGAATTACTCCACGATCTTTTAATTTCATTCAAACAAGATTGTTCTTCAGAAGTGCTGATTTCATTATATGCTAGATCAATTAGTTCAGGAATGATTGGATTTTTTGATAATTGATGAATATGAAGTGATAATTCAGCCATATCCTCAGCTCTTGCTTCACTGCTACCGGAAGGCATCATTGTTGCTTGATCCCAGTGCATTATAGCCTCAATATTTTTAAATTTGCTGATTTTTTTATAGATAGACTTTAATTTGAAGTAATTTTTCATGTTCTCAATTTTTAAAATTATAAATTATATATTAATATAATTTATAAATTACTTAAATGAAACCTCATTCATTTAAGAAGAGGTTTTTTTAAATTTTTAATTTTGGACTATTTTTTTTGGCTTTTTCCCGTCATGGCCGCCGTTGTGTCCACCGTTATGTCCTCCATTGTGTCCACCATTATGTCCGCCATTGTGTCCACCATTATGTCCGCCATTGTGTCCGCCATTGTGTCCGCCATTGTGTCCGCCATTGTGTCCGCCATTGTGTCCGCCATTGTGTCCGCCATTGTGTCCGCCATTGTGTCCGCCACCGTTATGTCCACCATGTCCACCATGTCCACCATGTCCACCATGTCCACCATGTCCACCATGTCCACCATGTCCACCATGTCCACCATGTCCACCATGTCCGCCATGTCCACCATGTCCACCATGATGCCAATGATGCCTGTGGTGCCATCTCCAATCATCATGATGGTGTCTCCAATGATCGTTGTGATGTCTCCCATGATCGTGGTGGTGCCTACCAAAGCCACCAGCACCAATTGCTATTTTATTACCATGGTCTCGAAAGACAAATCTAAATCCATCGGCATAAGAAGGCGCTATAAATGTGATAGATAAAGCAACAACTGCGGCTGCACTTAAACATAACTTTTTCATAATACCTCCTACACTTAGTTTTTAATAACAATTTTTCCATGAGGATAGTGACAACGATGATGTTTACAATTACGTTTATCCACAACCACACAACCGCTCAAAAAAGATATACCTACGAAAATAAGGATTCCCTTAATTAAATTATTTTTCATTGTGTCTAATTCCTAATTTAGTATCTTTTAATGACTTTTTTAGTTACACATCTGTGGTGGTTACAATGTTGTTTTTTTACGACTGTTCTGCCGTGATGTCTCCAATGATCGTGATGATGTCTGTGATGATGCCTGTGATGATGTCCACCACCACCAATTGCAATTTTATTTCCATGATCTCTTAATACAAATTTAAAACTATCAGCCATTGCAGAAGAAGAAATGACAGCAAAAATCGAGCTAATTACTATAATTTTTGAAATTTTTTTAAACACAAGAACCTCCTAAGACAGCAAAAACGGTCTAGAATAATAAAATAATTTAGGGTTTAAAAAGAGCCTGGCATAGCTCTTTTTTTAGGGTTTCAGATTAAGAGTTATTTAATGACAACAACTTTATCTGGCCAATTACGATTAAGGTATTGAGTTCGCTTTACTTTCTTGCATTGATGATAGTGATGCTTACATACATTTTTTACGATAATTCTTTCGTGAACACCATGGTGCCATCTATATTTTACATGCTCAGTAACATGTTTTGCAGAAGCATTTGCACTTATTATTGATGCTGAAATAACAGCCAAAGAAATTAATAGTTTTTTCATTTTTATTATCCTCAATTAATATTTTTTAACAACTTTTTTTGTTACACATTTATGATGATTACAATGTTCTTTTTTTATTACAGTTTTTCCATGTTCTCTATGGTGATGGTGATGTCTATCATAATCATTTCCAACAATTTTTACGCCATGATTTCCTATTACGATTTTGCCATTAGGTCCGGCTAACTTGATTTTTTCAGCATTTGCAACAGAAGAAACTGCAAATACTGACAGTAAACTTATCAAAACAATAGATTTTTTCATTTGTACTTTCCTATACTTATTTTTTATTGATATTTAAAACATGGTTTTATTCTATTTTGAAAAGAAAATTTATCAATTAGATTTACATTTATTTACATATTTTTATCAAAAGAGTTAGTTATGTAAATGAAGTGTAAATTTAAGGTCAGCGAAATGAAAAAATTTTAGAGACTTTATGTATAAAAAGGATAATCCTAAGTTTTAGACTCTTTGCATGCAACAATTATCAATACTTGATCTTACTAAAATGTTATATCTTTACATATAAAGACCAAGTATTTGACATGTATTTATTTATCAAATTGTTTAATTAGAACAGATGTATCCATGAGATTAAAGCCTTCGTTTTGTAATAGCTCGTAATGTTCATCGACTTGTTTGGTCAGAGGTAATTCTAGATTATTTTGTTTTGCATAGTCCAAACAAAAACCTAAATCTTTTCTCATCCAGTCAATTTTGAAACCGAAATCAAATTGATTTTTTGACATGGTTTTGGCTCTATTTTCTAATTGCCATGAACCTGCCGCACCATTTTTGAGCGTATTCACGAGTTTATCTATGTCTAGATTTGCTTTTTTTGCAAGTGAAAGTCCTTCAGATAAACCCTGAAGGATACCAGCAATACATATTTGATTTACCATTTTAGTCAGTTGACCATAACCATTGTCTCCCATAAGCACAATGCTATTGGAATAAAAAGATAGTAAAGGTTTTATTTGTTCAAAAATTTTATCTTTTCCACCAGCCATGATTGTGACATTCCCATTGATTGCACCTTGTTCACCTCCTGATATAGGGGCATCAATAAAAGAACAATTATTTTTATTGCATAAATTATTGGCATGCTTGGCCATTTGAAAAGATGTGGTGGTATGATCAACAATTATAGTGTTTGGTCTTGCTGTTTTTAAAACTTCTAAAATTACTTCGTTTAAATCATTATCATTCCCTACGCAAGTAAATATGACTTCACATTCCTTTGCTAAGTCAGAAATTGTTAAAGCTTTAGAGCCTGTGTATTCACTGAGCCACTTTTGAGCTTTATTCTCATTTCTATTATAAACTGTTATGTTATGTGTACTTTTTGAAAGGTATCCTGCTAAGTGGTATCCCATTGTACCCAGACCAATAAACCCGATATTCATTGAAACTCCTAAGTCTTAATCTCTGTGTAAAAAAAATTTATATCATAATTTTTAATTTTATTAAATTTAAAAATTTTCCATATAGAGCGTCCAAATATTTTAATCTTGACATATATGTTTTTTCATATGTATCATGTATATGAAAAAACATATATGAGAGACTATTAAAATGAAATCATTAAACTTTTTTGAAAAATACCTAACTATTTGGATTGTTATTTCTATTATAGTTGGTATTACCCTTGGAAATAACGTAAGTCATTTAGATATTATGGTGAATAAATTTAGTTTCGGAAATATTAACATCCCAATAGCCATTGGTTTAATATTAATGATTTATCCTCCACTAGTGAAAGTTAGGTATTCTCTTACAAAAAAAGTGATAAAAGATAAGAAATCGATGTCATTATCATTAGTATTAAATTGGGTTGTTAGTCCCATATTAATGTTTTTACTTGCAATTACATTTTTAAGAGATTATCCAGGGTTTATGGTCGGATTAATATTAGTTGGTATTGCTCGATGCATTGCAATGGTATTGGTATGGAATGATTTAGCTGATGGTAATAAAGAGTGGGGTGCTACTTTGGTAGCAGTGAATAGTGTTTTCCAAATTTTTTTCTATAGTGGATATGCATGGTTTTTTATCAGCTATTTACCATCAAAAATGGGTTTTTTAGGAGTGGATATAAATATCTCACTAGTATTGGTTTTTAAAAATGTTGTAATATTTCTTGGTATTCCATTAATTCTTGCTGGTATGACAAGATATTTTTCCCTAATATTTAAAAATGAAAAGTGGCTCAACGAATTTATAATTCCATTAGTGTCACCTTTAGCACCGTTAGCATTAATTTATACAATTATTTTAATGTTTGCTCTTCAAGGTAGGGCAATCACTCAAACACCCATTGATATTATATTAATTGCAATTCCGTTAATTTTATATTTTTTATTATGTTTTTTCTGAGTTATGGTCTAGGACAACTTTTGAGGATAAAGAGAGAAAAAAATATTTCCATTGCTTTTACAGCTGCGGGAAATAATTTTGAATTAGCTCTTGCTATAGCTATAGCCGTTTTTGGAATTAACTCGCCTCAAGCATTTGCAACAGTTATTGGACCACTTATAGAGGTTCCTGTTTTGATTTTCTTAGTGAATGTAGTTAAAAAACTAAATTAAAACTAAAAAAATATTTAACTTTGATTTTATCAATCAATTTCACTTGATTGAAAATTAAATAATGCATATTATAAACCTTTTTAATATTCAGGGATTATAAGGTTGCGTTATTTATTTTTTTTCTTTATTTTTATCTATGTTAGTAATGAAGCTGCTGCATTAAGATTATTTAATAAAGTAAAACCAGTTAAGCAATCATTAAATAATTCTCAGCCAAATCTGTACCTTAAAACAGAGAGTTCTTTCGAAGGACAATATTTAAGTATTAAAAATAATGAAAATGTCCATAATTCTAATTTTTTAAACCATTATTCACTTGTTGAGATAATGACTTTGAAAGGTCTTTCAAAAAGATGTAATCAAAGTTTAACATCTAAAGATCTTGGCTTTTATCAAATTAAAAAAAGTTTATTCGACACAATATCATTTTCAACGCTCTTTACACACATCCTACATAATCACAGTTATATAGAAAAAAGATTGTAAAAAAAATTTAAAATTAAATATTTTTGGAAAATGAAATGAGTAAAAAAATACAAAAAAACATAATAAGGATAAACCATTATCCTGCATGGAAATATCTAATTGTAGTGGCCGTCGTCATTATAATGTTCTTTAGTGCTTTACCAAATGTTTATTCTTTTGATGATGCAGTTCAAATTAAAGAAAATGGAAATTCAAATATCCCGATCTTAAAGATTCAAAATCAACTGAAATCAGATGGTATAGATTCAACCAAAATAACAGATACTGGTGATACTATCACTGTCGTTTTAAGAAATAGAGATGAACAGACTAAAGCCAAATCTATTCTTGCTAAAGAATATGGTGAAAATCGTGTTGCCCTGGCATCCGTTCCAGCAGCTCCCAAATGGCTTTTAGATATGGGTTTTGATCCGATAAAACTTGGACTTGATCTCAAAGGTGGGGTTGAGTTTCTTTTAAGAGTTGATATGAATTCCGTATTTAAAGAAAAAAGCGAACGTTTAGGAAATGATTTAGAGCAGACTTTAAATAAAGAAGGTTTAAATGTAAGAACAAAAACTGAATCTCCAACCTCATTTACGTTACAGTATCAAGTACCTGAAGCAGAAGTTGCTGTTCAAGAAATGATGGCAAAGAATTATCCTGAATGGAGTGTTAAAAATTTACCTGATAATACATTAAATATTTCATTAATGCCAAATGCTCAAAAAAGTATGACTGAAAAGGTTGTTAAACAAAATTTAACAATTATGAGAGATCGTATTAATCAATTGGGTATTACTGAAGCTAATGTTCAGATACAAGGCACTAGTAGAATCTTAATACAATTACCTGGTGTCCAAGACCCTTCAGATGCTAAAAAAATAATTGGAGCTACTGCATCACTATATTTTTATCAAGTTGTACCAAATGGCAGTGAAAATAGTCAAGTCCTCTATAACAATGACAAACAACCTGTAACAGTAAGCAATACACCAGTTATTACCGGTACAAGTATTCAGTCGGCTAGCTCTGGTTATTCACAAAATGGACAACCAGAAGTAAATCTAGTCTTGGATTCTGAAGGCGGTGATACGATGTCTGCGTTTACAAGAGATCATATTGGTCAGCCTATGGCAACTGCTTATGTTGATTATGGAATCGATGCAAAAGGAAATATGGTTAAAAAGACGAGAATTATTAATGTTGCAAATATTGCAGGTCGTTTTGCTAGCAGATTCCAAATAACAGGAATTAATTCACCTAAAGAAGCACAAGATTTAGCTTTACTGTTGAGAGCAGGTTCTTTATCAGCTCCAGTTTTGGTGGATTCAGAAAAAACAATTGGTCCGCAATTAGGAGCAGAAAACATTAAAAATGGTCTATCTGCGCTAGTGTTAGGTATGGTCATGACACTTGTTTTTATGCTTCTTTGGTATAGGAAGCTTGGTTGGGTTGCTAATTTAGCACTTGTTGTGAATATAATATGCTTGATAGGGCTCATAGGTTTATGGCCTGGCTCAATTTTAACTATGCCTGGTATAGCTGGAATAGTTTTAACGGTCGGTATGGCTGTTGATACCAATGTTATTATTTTTGAAAGAATTAAAGATAATATGAGAGAGGGACGAACTCTAGCACAAGCTATTGACCGAGGTTTCCAGTCAGCTTTTGGTACTATTTTCGATTCCAACTTTACAACACTCATTACTGCTGTTGTTTTGTATGCAATAGGTAACGGTCCAGTTCAAGGTTTTGCTTTAGTATTAGGTTTAGGTATTTTGACAAGTATGTTCAGTGGGATTTTTACTTCTAGGGCTATTATAAACCTGAAGTGGGGAAAAGATTCTAGAAGAGATATAAAAATATAGGATTAACGTTTATGAAAATAGATATGAAAACAGCAACAAAATGTAGATATTTGACTAGCTATTTCTCCATAGCGTTAATGGTATTGTCTTTTGTCTTCATAGGAATGAAAGGAATTAATTGGGGAATCGACTTTACTGGCGGTATGAGTGTTGATATCTCAACGAATAGTTCTGTGACATCGGAGCAACTAAAAGATGTTCTTGACCCGATTTTAGACCAGGAAGTTAGAGTTCAAGAAGGCTCTTCTTCTGGAAAGTGGAATTTTAGATATCAGCCTACATCAACAGAAAAAACCCCTGATTTTGCTAAAATTTTAAGTGATAATATTGGTCCAACTGAAATCATACAGACTCAAGTTGTTGGGAGCTCCTTTGGCGATGAAATGAAACAACAAGGCTTTATTGCTGGGCTTATTTGTATGCTGTTTATTATGGCTTATTTAAGCTATCGTTTTGAGTGGCGTCTCGCTTCAGGATCTTTACTTGCTCTTGCGCATGATGTGATATTAGTTTTTGGTGTCTTTGCAATTACACAGATGGAGTTTAATTTAACAGAATTAGCAGCTGTTCTAGCCGTTTTAGGGTACTCTTTAAATGACTCCATTATTATTGCTGATAGATTGCGTGAAACATTGAGGGCAAATCCAACAGGAGATACTCAAATTTTAAACAATGAAGCTGTGATAGCAACTTTTTCAAGGACTATGGTTACATCTGGTACGACCTTAATTACAATTATTGCTTTATGGATTATGGGAGGGAGTAGCTTGCATGGATTTGCTATAGCTATGTTTGTTGGTGTTTTAACAGGGACCTGGTCTTCTATCTCTGTGGGGACGACTCTCCCTGAGCTGTTAAAGCTAAAGCCAGTGCATTATATGCCTAAAGAAATTTCAGCTGATCCATAATTGTATAAACTTTCAATACGTTTATTAGGGCTTTCATATTATTGAAAGCCTTTTTTGTCTGTAAAATTTTTTAGTAAGATATAGATGTACAAACATTTACTCATAGAACTTTATTATATGAAATGACAAATTTTTATTAAAAGAATTACTCAATAAGAGGTTACAATTATTGGGGAGTTGAATTAATAACCATTTCAATTATAATCAATATATCATATTGATTTTATGTGAGTTTTATAATTTTAAGGACATCCACTATCATGAAAGACAGCACGAAAGTCATTACATCGGGTCGAGATAAGAAATGGACTCAAGGTCTTGTGAATGTACCAGTTTCAAGAGCATCTACCATTGTTTTTGACTCTGTAAATGAAAAAAATGATACAACAAAAAACTTGGATGATTATAAACTTTTTTATGGCCGTAGAGGTACAAATACCCATTTTGCATTTCAAGAGGCAATTAGAGAATTAGAAAATGCAAGCGGCTCTACTCTGTTTCCTTGCGGGACTTCAGCCATAACGCAATCTATTTTATCTTTTGTTAAAACAGGACAACATATACTTCTTCCAGATGCTGTTTATGAACCAACTAGAGATTTTTGTAATGTCATCTTAAATAACTTAGGTGTTTCTGTAACATATTACCCATCTCTAGTTTCAGATGATATCGAATCTTACATAAAAGAAAATACCACTTTATTATTTTTAGAGTCACCATCATCACTTACAATGGAAATTCAAGATATTTCTAAATTAGTTAAAGTTGCACAAAAATATAAACTTATTACCATGATAGATAACACATGGGCGACGCCACTTTTTTTTAAACCTCTGGATTTTGGCATAGATATATCAATTCATTCAGCAACAAAATATATTGTTGGACATTCTGATGTTATGATGGGTGTTGCCTCTGCCAATAAAAAGCATTGGAACAAGTTAAAACATCATGCATATTTATTGGGAAATTGTGTTTCGCCAGATGATGTTTATCTAGCTGCGCGAGGTTTAAGAACTCTTCATGTTAGGCTTAAACAACACGAAGCAAGCGCGCTCATCATAGCAAAATGGCTTTCTAAAAGAAAAGAAGTTAAAAAAGTTTATCACCCAGCTTTGAAGAGTGCTTTAGGCCACGAAAACTTTGTAAAATATTTTAGTGGCTCTTCTGGATTATTTAGTTTTGAATTAATGGATGAGTATAAAGATAAAATTCACTTTTTTGTTGATGCATTAAGTCTTTTTAAAATAGGTTATTCATGGGGCGGGTATGAAAGCTTGGTTCTACCCATTACTGATTTTTCAAAAATTAGAGTCAACTCTTCATCATATATACCAAATAATTTAATAAGACTTCATATAGGTTTAGAAAATATTAAAGATTTAGAAGCTGATTTAGAGAACGCTTTTAATGTCATGAATAAAACAGCAAAACCCTATAACTAAATGATAACTAGGTTATTATGAATTTTATATAAATAATAAGCATAATTTAAGCCATAGTGTATTAATCTACCAATAAATAATCCAAAATTGAGCAGTAATTTTACAAATTTTGAGATTAATTTATCAATTTTATTTTTTAATGCTATCTTTAAATGACCACAAAAATTAATTGAATGAATGGAGTAACGAGATGTTACATATGAATCATTTCAATAATATTTTTATATTAGGTAAGAAAAATGAATTGAAAATACCTGATGTTAATTACCTGAAATGTAACGTCGAATATTATTCTGACTTACGTGCACTTGAAAAACAGTTCCAAATATGTACCAAGGTCATCTGTATAGTTGATTTGAGTCGTGATCATTTTAGCATTCAATCAATTACTAGGTTAGCTAAAAAATGGTATGGTATTCGTTGGCTTGTAATTTTAAACCAATCACAGACCAAAAACTTAAAAATATCAAAGTTCATATATGAATATTGTATTGATTATTTTACTCTCCCAATACCATACAAATATATGGAGTTGATGATAAAACATCAAATTGGTTGTATCAGTCTAAGCAATAAAGAGAACAATACCGAATCAGAAACCAACTCAGATTCACATATAATTGGTAACTCACAGGCAACACTTAAGATAAAAAACTTAATTTCCCGAATTTCAGATACTGATTTAAATGTTTTTTTTTCTGGGGATTCTGGTGTTGGGAAAGTTTTTTTTGCCCTAGAAACTTTCAAAATCGCGCAAACTAAACATAATCAATTAATTCATATTAAACATGATTCTTTGATGGATAAAAATGATATAAATCATTTTGCTGATATTAAGGAATCAATAGACATTTTGATTCATGATATTGATAAATTTGAAAATCAACAATTAAATGAAGTTTACAATTTTTTATCTAATTTAACAGAACAATATTCAAATTCTAAAATAAGACTATTTGTTACGTCGAAACAAGATTTATCCTCATTTAAATTTTCAAACATTCTAAATGAGAGGCTATATAATTTATTCCGTTTCATTGAAATCAAAGTGCCAACATTGACAGCTAGAGGACAAGATAGTCTTTTATTAGCAGAATATTTTTTAGCAAAGTTTAAAGAGAAATACAATGCAATCCCCTCAAGTTTTACTGAGCAAGCAAAAAAAAATATGGCCTTATATCTGTGGCCAGGAAACGTCAGAGAACTTTATGAGAAAGTTAAGAGTGTCAGCATTACATCAAGCAAAAATTCTATTGATGCTCATGATTTAAATCTTTCAGAGTCATCATCGAATTTAGGAGCGTGTTTAAAACAGGCGAAAGATGACTTAGAAAAGTGGATTTTATGCTCAGCAATGGAAAGGCATAATGGTAAAATCATGAGTGCTGCCAGAGAACTAGGGGTTTCCAGAGCGACTATTTATAGACTTTTTCAAAAACATAATTTAAATCAAGATACATCCCTAGACTCATAATTATTAATAATAATTAGCTCTTCATAAAATAAATCTTTAACGAGGCCAATGTGAATGTTATCTTTAATATTTGGGTTCGTTTTATTGTTATTCTTAACTATGTTGTCTTCATTTGTTAAATTGAAAACATTTATATCTTCCATGAATCTAATCCTCCATTCTATAAATTATTTGAACGTCATTTTTTCTATTGATTTTTTGGAAATGAATATTATGAAACTAATAAACAGCCCTATTGATGTGCTCATTAAAAATAAATTAGCCCAGCCAAAGTTCGCAACAAATAGACCTACCCAACCACCTAATGAAGTTCTACCAATTGAGTCTATAGATGTTAACAAAGCCATTTGAGTTGCGGATAAAGATTTATTACATAAACTTAATATCATTGCCAATAAAGCCGAAGTTCCAAGGCCTCCAATAAAATATTCAATAAAAACACAAAAGGTTAAATAGGAAATGTTTTTATCCATTAATGCTAGTGAATAGTATAATAAATTAGCAATAGCCATCAGAATGCAGAAGGTAAAGAAACATCTAAATAAGCTATATTTTGTCATCAACAAACCACCAATTATAGTTCCAGCAATACTTGCAAATAGAGAGGTTGTCTTGTAAGCAATAGCGATTTCAACTAAGCTGTAGCCTAAACCTTTAGTAAAAAAAATTGTATTCAGAGCAAAAGCTATCTGATCGGATAGTTTATAAGTAATAATGATAAAAAGCAGGATTAATCCTGTTTTGTAATCAACCCTAGTTAAAAACTCTTTAAATGGTAAGTAAACAGAATTTAAAAATGTTTTTCTTTCTAACACCTCACTGTTTTTTATGACTGGAGCAATGATTAATCCAATTATTCCAAAAATCATTAAAAATGCTGTAAATAAAAAAGCCAATTTCCAAGAATAGATGCCAGCAATTATTAATGATACTGCTCCTGAGGCCCACATAGCTACTCTATAACCTAAAACGTATAAGGAGCTCCCTAAAGCTCTTTGATTAGAATCTAAAACTTCAACTTGGTAGGCGCCAATAGCTATATCTTGCGTCGCAGAAAAAAAGCTTACGCCAATCGCTATTATGATAATAACCGTAGGTGAAATTTGTGGATTTAAAAAGGCAAATGATAGGAAACCTAAAAACAATAAAATTTGAGTTAATATAATCCAGCTTCTTCGTTTATCTAGAAAAGGCAGCTTCAAATAATCTATAAAAGGTGCCCATAAAAATTTGTATGAATACGGTGATGATAATAAAATTAGAAATCCAACTTTTTCTATAGAAAAACCATTTTGGGAAAACCATAGAAGAATACTGTTCCCTGTAACTTGAAGAGGTATACCTGATGAAAAACCTAAAAGTAACATTGAAAGCATTTTTTTATTAAATATGATCTGAATTTTATTTGTACTTTTAGGTTCAACGTTTGTTATCATTAAAATAATCCTTTAAATTTAATTCATTCTTTTTATATCATTTGTAATAAAATTATTCTATATAAATTTTTTCTAAAGTTTTGTATTGTTGAAATTAAAAAGTAGGGCATTTTGTATGATAAAAAAAATTTGGTCAGGGTTAATTAATTTATTACCAATGGTAATTTTAATATGGATTCTTTATTCCATTTTTGTTGCATTTAATAATGTAGGTTTAATGTTGCTAAAGACAATTCATATCCATTCACTTTTTCCTGGAGAAGGGTTCGTAATAACTTCATTCATATTGATAATTTTTGGTTTGATTTTTTCTTTTAGCCCAATATTATGGTGTTATTCAAAAGTTGAACATTTAATTATAAAATTTCCTATAATTAAAATTGTTTACAATAGCATAAAAGATTTCACCTCACTGATTAATAATAAAGATGAACATAACCAAAGGCAAACTGTTTTAGTAAGGCAGTCTAATGGAACTTACATGGTTGGTTTTTTAATGTCTGATGAAACGCCAAAACAAATCAATGCACTAAATATGGAAAAAGAGCTTGTGCCTGTATTGTATCAGCTAAGTTATCAAATCGCTGGAATTACTGTTTTAGTTGATAAAAAAGACCTTATTCCTTTGGAATGGTCTTTTGAAGAAGCAATGAAATTTAACCTTACAGCAGGAATCAACCCGAACAAAGATGATAATTCTCATTAATAAGATTTTTTATAAAAATTTTTTTTTCTAATAAATTCAATTAATTAGTGAATTTTTATTTATACAAATATCATAAACTAATAACTAATACCAAAACAAATTTTAGTTTTATTATAACTTAACTATTATTTAAGTATGTTAATGAAAAATGAGAAAAGCTGTGAAAACAATAGGTATTCTTGGTGGCATGCATTGGAGAGATACATTAGAATACTATACTAATATTAATACTGAAGTAGTCAACTCTGTAGGCATCCAACATTCAGCAAGGTTATGTATTCAAACCATTGATTATGAACATTTATCAAATATTATTGAGAAAGATTCTTGGGATGAAGCAATCGATTATTTAATTGGTATTTCTAAACTCATTGAATTAGGTGGTGCTGACTTTTTAATTATAAGTTCTGATGTTAATCATAAAATTGAAAATAAAATTCAAAAATCTATTTATATTCCAGTCTTAAGTTTGGTTGATGCATTAGCAAACAACCTACAGCATATCAATGTAAAGAAGGTATGCTTTATAGGGGATAGGAATTTAATGGAAAATAGTTATTATCTTAATCAGCTCCAATCAAAATTTAATATAAAGACTCATATCATTCCAAAGGTTTTAAGATGTGAGTTATTCAAGGAAGACTTATCAACACTTGAAATCGATACTATCTTATCAAAAATGGTGAATAACTGTTTAGCTGTAAATGTGAAAACAATCATCACCAATGATAATTTAATATTAAATAGTATTAAAAAAATTAACAGTGAAATGGACATAATTAATATTAATTATGTCCATGCTCAAGAAGCTGTGAAAGTTGCGATCGGTGATGAAAAGATTTAGTTCTTACTCTAATCCAATTTGCGTTTTTGAGTATATCTAATAACAAAATCAATGAAAAGTTTAAGTTTTTGTGGTTGATTTTCACGGTGATTATAAACAATATAGGATTCAATATCATTTTGAGACCATTCTGGCAAAACTTGGATTAACTGTTTGTTTATTAGGCTTTCATAACAAAACTTATCTGGTAACAATGCAATTCCGGTATTGTCAAGACATGCTGATTTAATTGCATTCATTTCAGAACTTACGAAACTTGGTTTGCCGGCAATAACAACATGTTGATTCAAATCCTTATTTTCAATAGACCATCTAATTCTGTTTTTTTGCTTAAGTAGTCGGTGCTGATGTAAATCAATAGGCTCTTTAACTGGTTTAGAGCTTTCTAGGTATTTTGGACTAGCAACCATAATAAGTTTAGAAGTAAATATTTTCCTTGCGATTAATGAGGAGTCTTTCATTGAACCGGTAGTGAACATCACATCCCAATCCATCACGTCCATTTGTTCGTTGTCATTACAAACTTGGAGGTCAATTGAAATTGATGAATGTTCCTTCAAAAACTCAAATAATAATTCTTCAAGAAAATTATTTGCTAAATTTGTTGAAGCCCCTATTCTAATCTTTCCAGCAGCGCCCTTAAACTCATCAACAATATTTTCAGCAGTTTCAATAGCTAAATGGATCAATGGACTGGTCTCATTGTAAAACTTTGTTCCTGCATCTGTTAATGTAAGTTTTCGAGCATGTCGATTTAAAAGTCGGATATTGAGCGAATCTTCAAGTGCTTGAATATGTCTAGTAAGGGTTGCCACTGGAATTTGTGTTTTTCTTGAAGCTGCTGTAAAAGTTCCATTTTCAACAATTATTCTAAATAAATTTAAATCATCTAATTTCATGGTAAGGCTAACTTTAGTCGTTTAAGTTAATTTTATGCTAAATTACTATCCAAATCAATGAGTAACTTAAATGTAAAATTTAAGTCATAACATTTTTAATAGTTGATAAAACAGATTAAGTTTAATAAAATTGTAGAAAATTTATTTATTTTGGAGTTTACTTGAAAAAGCTTAATCTGAGTAATGTGTTGTTTTTTTTCTTCGGTATTTTTGTCGGTATTTTGATTTTGTTTTTCATAAAATCTGAAAAATCCTATTCTATTTCAGAAAAATATAATGCACAAATAGCATCTTTACAAAAAGATAAAGATGATTTAATAGAAAATCGAAAAAAGTTGAATGATAAATATAATAACTTAGAGCTGATGAATAATAATCTTTTGAGTGAGCTTAAAAAAGATTCATCTACTTTATCTTCTTATAAAGATGAAAATGAACAATTAACAAAAAAAATAGAAGAGCTAAAAAAACAAGTTTCCCAAACAAGTTGTCCCCAAGCACCAAAAGACACAAAGAATCAACCCAAAAAGGCTATTAAACCAGTTTCAACAGAAACCTCAACGAAAACTAAAGTGATGAATGTCTCCTTATTCGAGAAGATTGAATCCGAGAGCACTAAAAGTTTAAATTTGAGGTTAACTAAATTAGTATCACAAGCAAAATTTTATAAAGAGCAATGTCAGAAAGATCAAAAAGAAGTTTCTTGGAGTAATGAACAAGACAAAAATTGCAAGAAATTTCAGGAATCTATTGAGCAAATTAAATTGATTAATCTTGAATTAAAAAACAGAAAATCACATTAATTTAATCTTTATTGAGTCTGATGTATTCTGATTGTAAAATCTTAATTAACCATATGGGATCATCTAAGGGAATATCATGTCCAGCTGTTTCATGTATATAATATTTTGATTGCCAAGCTTTAGCCCATTTTTCTGTACAGTTAAAATTAACTAAGCGATCTTTTTTTGAGCCAATAAAAACAATATTTTCTGAGGGTTTTAAATATTGTTTATAATGAGAACTTGCATATAACTGTCTTAAAAAATTTAAGGTCGTGATTTTTCTTTGTTTTCGATAAATAAACCAATATTGAATTTCATTTTGTACAATTTTAGAATTATTAGAAGTTAAATAAGCTATTAATTTTTCTTGATATTTAGCACTTAGAATTAGAAAAAAAGGTATTAATAAAAGACTTTTAAAATTTAGTCTTTGATAAAATTTATTAAATGCACCATTACTACTATTAATGATAAAAATCCCAAAAATTCTATTTTTATTTTGTATTTTCATAAACTCTGATGCAACCATTCCCCCCATTGAAAGACCAATAATATAAACGGGCATACCAAAATGAGGAATATTTTTATTTAGATACTTAGCACAACTTTCTATATTTGAAGGTGATTTTATGTGAGAAAGCTCTCCTGTACCAGGTAAATCAATACAAAAAACATTAAAATGTTTGTGTTTTTCTAATGCTAATATAAAGCTACGCCAGTGTCGTTTGTCACGCATTAAACCTCTTAAGAGAACTAATGTTACCTTCATTCATTTATACCATTTTGTCATTGCCTTTTTTCTATATAGTGGTAAATGACTATTTTCATACCAGTTGCTATAGTTCATTACAATATCAATTAAAAAATTAAAAAGAATATTATGATTATTTATAACTTTTTTTATTCTATGGTTTTTAATAGGATGAAAAAAACCCAAGCTATTGAAAATTTGCAATGGATTTTTCTTTATCCATGCCCAGGAGCCCATTTCTAAAGTAAGTGGAAGTATTATTCTATTACTACTTTGAGATAAATCATATAAATAATCCCATAAATCACCATGACATAGATAATGTTGTGACTGTGGTTCAAATATATAGTTATGATGTGGATGACTTAAAAAAAACATTTTACGTAAATAAAAAAGTTTGCCTATGTCTGATATGGGGTATTTTTTACTTTTAGCGTATGGAAACCAAATCCTATCGTGTAAACCAAATCCCGAATGACAATCGAGAATTAAGTTGAAAGGGCGAGGAAACAAATATTTTTTCACGTAATCTATTATTGTTTCATTTTCAATTTCAATAACATTTTTTTTTCCTCTATACCAAGGGAGATAGCTTGAAATTCGGTGTCCTCCAACTAACCAAGCTGTTTTTTCTTTACTATCGATCGGGGCATTTCTCATTAAATCCACATTGTGGATGTTACCTCTTCTTTTAAAATAAATACCCGCTGGATTTGCCATCGGGATAAAATTGATAGTTATTTTTCTTAAACTATCCAAAAGAACTGAATTCCAATAACATTTCTGGATCAGTCCATTTAAAAAAGATAAAATTAATTGACAACCAATTCTTTCTAGGCCGTGTATCCCACCAATAAAAGTAATTGACGGGCTATCAATAGACATACTTCCTATAGAAAAAGAATAAATAGGTAATTTAACATTTCCAGCAATAATATTGTTGAGGATATGAGATTTAAAAAAAATAGATTGGTTTTCTTTTTTAGAGATTTAAGCCTTGTATTTATTAACTCACACTGTTTTAACTCAGGCAATCTCTTGTAATCAGATGATTTCATTTTTATCTCGAGTGCTACAGTTACTATGATTATAGATTAGAAACTGAAGTTGAGCATTACAGTAAATAATGATGCATCTACACTTGATTTTTCTGGAAGAAAAGACTGAGGATATGAATATTGTCCAAAAAATATATAATCTCCGCCATAATTTTTAAAATACTCATATTCTAAATTAATTGATAACTCTGGTAAGATATCATATCGACTACCTACTGTTACACTATTCGATTTTCTGAGTTGATGACTTTCAGCATAAGTCAGATAGGGTGTAAGCTTTTCCATGTTATAGGATAGCGTGGTATACCAGTTAAAAAACTCACTATCAATATTAAATTCTGTTTGAATTTTATACTTTTCAAATTCATACTCAAAGCCAAGGCTAAATAAATTTAAAATAATTTTGCTCTCAGGTGAATTTAAAACATTAATTTGTGAAATTTGCTTTAAATTTGCATTGGTATATACATATGAAAAGTTTATTTTATAGGAGTAACTTGATAAACCTAAATTTAAACCAACAACGTTATTGGCTCTAATTTTTGTTTCTAAGAGCCCATTTTCATAAGATGTATCTCTGTAACCTAAAAAGGGTTGAATAGACAATACTAAATTATCAGATAAAGATTCATTCCATAGCAGTTCAACCCCATCAAAAGATGTAATGCCAAAAAGACTGTCATACACCTCCGTTGGAGGCCTTGCCCAAAGATATGAATTACCAACATAATAATAGGGTGAAGCCATAAATACTGGTAATCTTAACCTTCCTGCACGAAGTTCGGTTTTATTTGATAAACGGGCAGCTATATATAACCATTCAATATCTACTTCTGAAAAGGGGTTTTGGGGTGGTTTAACTGTTTGAGCTGAAAATCTAAACCAATTATCAGGTGTATAATCTAGTTGAAGTCCTAAAGTTGTATCACAGTTAAAACATGTTTCATCTGTAATATCCCTATTTATGATTAGAGGGTTTTTATTGTTAGAAGTGGTTACTGATGTATTACCGAAGCCACTTACAGAAAAATCAGTATCACCAATCTCTATTGAAATCACTTGCGTTGAGAAGAGCATAAAAGTTAAAAAGAATTTTTTCATCATGAATTGTCCTCAACTACATAGAGAATTTTTGCGCTTTTTGGTATGAGATCTAATCTTGAATAAGCAATACCATTTGGATTTTTTTTAAGCCAATTAATAATAGATTGCATTTGATTAGAGTTTAGAGAATAGGGTGGAAACCCTTTTCCCGAAAAGGCAAGTTGGGTCCAGTACCTGTTAACCTGAATTTCGGTTTTTTTTAAAAGATTCTCGTAGAATTCTTTTTTATCCTTTGATCCAGATGGAAGATCTACCAGTTTAATAACTCCGATGTTTGGTAACGTCTTAATCTGTCCTTTATAAATCAGTCTCACCTTATTTTTCGATAGAAAAGGTATATTTTTATTTAGTGTAAATACACCAAACTTTATATTTGCAGAATGCAAATAAAAATTTGTGAAACACAATAAAATAATAAAAATTCTTTTCATGGCAATCCATTGAATTAAAAGAAAGATTTAATAAAATTAATACTAATGTCTATAATTAAGTTAGATTATTATTTTCAAAACGCAAAGGATTTTGCATGAAAGTATTTAATAACTTCTCAATTAAAACAAGATTATTAATTATCTTAGTTCTTATTATATTTTTATTGGGTGGCTTTTACTTTATTAGTTACAGAAGTATTAATAAGGAAATGGTTGCACTCAATACTATTGAAGAAACAATGACATTTAACAATAAATTAAATGTATTTAGTGAGTTGACACATGCTATTAGACTAAATGTTATAACCAAAAACAATTATCAAAATTTAATATTCAAAAATCAAAAGTTACTCAATGATTTTAATGATTTTTTAAAAGGAAGTGTTAATAACTATCAAATTAACCTTAATGAATACATTGCTCTTATGACAGACTCTAAAAACCTGAATATCAACAATATAAATGATTGGAGTCAATGGCGAAATGAAATTATTGAACAAACCATCTTGTTAAATGAGTTGGTCCCTCAGTCTATTGAGTCTTCAAAAATAATTAGAGATATAAACTCCCTTAACCAATTAAGATGGTTGATGTATTGGGCGCAAGAAGAAAACTGGTATATTTTTGAATGCTTTACAAGCAATCATGATCATACGTCACCTGAAAACATTGAACAATTAAAAAAATTGATCAATATTCAAGAATATTATATTGAGAGATTTGTTGGTTCGTCTACTGATGCTAAATTTATCAATGAGTTTTTAGAAGCATTCAAAAAGCCTGAATTTGTTGCCAGTTTTAAACTCAGAAATCAATATTTGAAAGGTGAGATCACTCACACACCCGAAGCTTTGGATATATATCAATATCAATCTAGGTTTAATGTTTTAAAAAAAGTAGTCACTTCTGTTGAAAAACAGATAACAGATGAAGTGATTAAAGAGATTGAATCTTTGAAGAAAATTCTTTGGCTTTTAAATGTTATACTTTTACTGTCTATCTTCATAGCTGTTGTCATTATTTTAGCTTTAACCAGAAGAATTATTAAAACTCTTAAATATATAAACAATCGTTTGGCATTTGTTGAAAGAACTCATGATTATGGCGTTAAACTTGAGCTTGCTGGAAAAGATGAGTTTAATCATCTCACTAATAAATTAAATCAACTGATAATGGAAGTGGGAAAAAGTGAAAAATTAATACTTAGATCTAAAAATGAAGCCGAAAAAGCGAATCGTGCAAAAAGTAACTTTTTGGCGAATATGTCTCATGAAATAAGAACACCACTACACGGTATTCTTGGTATGACAGAAGTTTTGCTTGAAACATCTCTCGAGAGAAATCAAAAAGAATACTTAGATACCGTCATCTCATCATCAAAACACTTATTAATTTTGATCAATGATATCTTAGATTTATCAAAAATTGAGGCTGGAAATGTTGAATTAGTAAAAGAAGAGTTTAATTTTACGGATTTAATTTATGAAAATATAAATATTATGCTTTCTCAATTAAAAGAGAAACAGCTCAAATTAAATATATTTATGGACAAAGACTTACCTGTAAAAATTTACAGCGATCATCATCGTTTATCACAAATCATTATTAACTTATTATCAAATGCTATTAAATTTACTTCAAAAGGAGGAATAAATATTGAGTTACTTAAAAAAAATAAAATGGTAATTCTTAAAGTTATAGATACTGGTATTGGTATTGATGATGAGAAAATTCAAGATATTTTTAAACCGTTTAATCAAGGCGATAACTCAATAACTAAAGAATATGGTGGAACTGGATTAGGATTAGCTATTTCAAAACAGATTATAGAGTTGATGAAAGGAAGAATTGAAGTAAAATCAAAGAAAGATCATGGAACTACCTTTAAAGTATTCATTCCTTTAGAAAGTAATCCTAAAGAAAACTTGATGGGAAAAAAGATAGATAAAAAAATACAGCAATCTATCTATTATGCTTTGCTAATAAAAATCTACTGAGTCAAGTTGTTCATGAGCTTAAAATACTATGCGCAAATTATGAAGTGGTTGAGACGTTAAAGGATGTAAAACCCAATGATTATTTATCATATACAACTCTTTTAATAGATGATGCCGAAGTTAAATTTACTGAGAATATAAAAATACCAAGGCTTATTGTTCTTGATAGAAAAGCTAATATAAAAAATAGTATCAAAGAATTTCATTCAGTATATCATTCCTCTATTCTTGGTGAAAAATTTAGAAATTTTATTTTACAAAAAAATTCTTTTGACACGAGAAATAAAGCATTCAACAAATTAGATAATAATGAGAGTAAAGCTTTGATTATGGTGGTTGAGGATAATTTAGTTAATCAGAAAGTGACTACTTTGATTTTAAAAAATGCGGGGTTTGATTTTATAGTTGCAGAAAACGGTCAAGAAGCCATTCAAATGTATAGTGAAATACCCAACATAAAAATTATTTTAATGGACTGTATGATGCCTATTTTAGATGGTTTTGAGGCTACCAAGGCTATTAGAAAATTAGAAAAAACAAAGTTTATGGATAAGGTACCCATAATTGCATTAACAGCAAGTGTTATGAATTCAGAAATTCAAGCTTGTTTTAGATCTGGGATGGATGATTATTTAGCAAAGCCATTTACAAAAGCACAATTGATAGAGCGATTAGAAAAATATTTTTGATATAATAGTATTTAAATTTAATTTAAAATTAAAAAATAGTGATATAGATCTTTTTTTTTTTTTATAAATCAATTAGTATATTGATAATTTCTTGTTAGGGCAAAAACAAGACTTATTGGAAATCTCATAATCATAAGGACATTAAGATGAAAACAAAAATTGCTATTATAGCTACAGCTATCGCATTCGCTGGATTTGCAAGTGCAGCAAACTTTAACTACGATATTAACTCTCATGTAAAAACACACATTAATTTCCCCAAATTAAAACAACAAAAAACAGAAGTTGTTACAACATCAGTTGATCAAGCCATTATTGAGTTTGATATTAATTTTGCTAATAATAGTGCAACTTTAACCAAGCAAGATAAAAAAATGTTAGACGCATTAGGCAGTCAATTACAAAGTAATCAAAATATAAATGTTAAATTAACTGGCTATGCTAGTAAGACTGGTTCAGCTGATTATAACCAAAAGCTGTCAATGAAAAGAGCAGAAGCTGTATCAAATTATCTGCAAACAGAATATAAAGTTAATTCAAATAGACTTGCTATTAGTGCGGATGGGTATAATAAGCCTATAGCTACTAATAAAACAATGGAAGGACAATCTTTAAATAGAAGAGTAGATGTGATGGCTGGAGAAACGGTTGCTGTCACAGAAGTCTCTCAAGTTAATGGTTAAAACGACTAAAAACCAGCAAAATGACTTTGCTGGTTTTTCCTATCTACTTGTAAAGTTTATGTAATATTTCAATTTTCTTCGCAAAAATAAGAGTTTAAATTTGATTTTATAAATTGTTTCCCATAGAATAAAATTGTATTTTTTATTTTATGGAGGATTTATGGCGTCCAGCCATGGTAGCAGGACAGAGCAATTTGCATTGAAACTCTCTCTTCTTGGTACCGTTATAATGGGTATGTTAGGTCTAATTTTTGGTTACCTTTCAGACTCTAAAGCAATTTTTTTAGATGGTATTTTTTCACTTTTAAGTATGGGTATGACTGGCTTAACCTTGTATATATCTATTCTTTTAAAAAAACCTGACAATCGTCTTTTTCAATTTGGTTACGCACACTTAGAGCCACTTATGAATGTCATCAATGGCATATTTATATTGTTAACCTGCGTGCTTGCTTTTACCTCTGGATTTTTAGATCTATTCAAAGAAAAAGAACCAATCAATCTTCAGTTAGCAGTTTGTTTTGCGTTATTTTCAACTTTTTTTTCATTTACAATTTTTTTTATTGAATATCGTATTTCAAAAAAACAGAAATCAGAACTGGTCTATTGTGACTCTCAAGAGTGGTTAATTGACTCATTATTAAGTACAACTATTTTGTTTGGCTTCTTGTTAGTTGTAATCTTTGATAAGCTTAAATTAAGTCACCTTACTACCCATATGGATTCATATTTGGTTATGATCATCGCAGTGAGCGCAGCTGTTTTCCCAATCAAAATCTTAAAACGTAATATTAAAGAAGTTTTATTGGTTGCTCCTAAAGATGATTATCAAAAAGAGGTGGATAGTTATTTGTCACAGCTTTGTAAAAAATTGAAGTTTGATGGATATACTCACCATCTTGCTAAAACTGGTCGACAGTATGATTTGGAAGTTAATTTTTTAGTTAAAAATGATAAAAAGTGGACAATGAAACGTCAAGACAGAGTAAGACAGCTTATATGGACGCATTTTAAACGCCAAAGTTCTAATACATGGTTATCAGTTAGTTTTACGACAGAAAAAAGATGGCTGTAAACAAGTTAACAAATATCTAATCTAAATAAGTCCCAAAGCCTTTCGGTCATAAGTATTAGTTGTGACCGAACTTTTTTTTCAGTTAAAATCATTAAGCTATCAAAAAAATTAAAATAAATCATAGATCACGCTTGTGAATTTTTTTCTTTTCATAAATTTAGAATTAAAGTAGCATGCATAAATTATTTGTATCAATTCATTAGAAAAATTTATGGACAAGCGCTCAGTTTCTTCAATATCTCTACTTTTTACTTCAGTGACCGCCATATTAGGTTCAGGTTGGCTGTTTTCTTCTTTTAATACAGCAAAAATAGCTGGACCTTCTGCAATTTTATCTTGGTTAATAGGGGGTTTATTAATCATGTTTGTTGCTTTTGTTTATGCAGAGCTAACAACTATGTTGCCCTTGACCGGATCTAGCACCCGAATACCACAATTTACACATGGAACTCTTGTCGGATTTATTTTTTCATGGATTATACTTCTATCATATATTTCATTAGCACCAATTGAAGTCCAAGCTCTAATGCAATATTTGAATTATTTTTTTCCTAACATGCTCACACCAATGAATAGTTTATCTCCAATGGGCTATGTTGTGGCTGGGGTGTTAATGTTTATTATGTGTGTGTTAAATATATATAGTTTAAAATGGTTAATAAAGGCTAATAATGTATTAACTGCCCTAAAAATTTTAATTCCAATTTTTATTTCGCTTGTTTTATTAGCTTACACTTATCAACCACATCATATTATACATGCAGCATCATCTAGCTTTGCACCATATGGGACACAAGGCTTATTAACAGCTATTGCAACTGGGGGTGTGATCTTTTCATTTAACGGTTTTAAACAAGCTTGTGAAATGGCGGGTGAAGCAAAAAATCCTAAAAGAGCTTTGCCTATCGCAATTATTGGTTCGATTAGTCTTTGTATTTTAATTTATATAATTCTTCAGTGTTCATTTTTATCATCGGTAAATATATCTAATATCGACTCAGGTTGGCATAACCTCAAGCTAACTAATGGCTCAAGTCCGTTAACAGCTATTATTTTGCAAAACCATCAAAGATGGCTTCTTCCTATTTTGTATGTTGGTGCTGTTATTGGACCTATGGCTGCAGCTTTAATTTACATGAGTGGTTCGGCAAGATTATTATATGGTATGTCTCAAAGTAGGTATCTTCCGGGCTTTTTTTCTTTAATGACTCAACAGGGTAATCCTTGGTTTGCTATCGTAATAAGCTTTATTATCGGTATGTTTTTTTTCGCACCATTTCCGGGTTGGCAGGAGATGATGACTTTTCTGACCTCCCTGATGGCTATTACATATGCGATTGGTCCGATTTGTTTGTTAGCTTTAAGATATCAAGTACCAAATCAAGCAAGACCATTTAAACTACCATTCGGTCGACTTTGGTCTGTGCTTGCATTTTATATTTGTACCTTATTAATTTTATGGACAGGCTGGGATACTTTAAAAAAACTTGCCATTGCTTTAGCTGTGGGTATTGTTGTTCTTTTTCTGAATAGAGTTTTTAGCCCAAAGAATCAACGCGAATCTCTTCATATCAAGCAGTCTATTTGGGTTTGGATTTATTTTATTGGGATACTTGGACTTTCATATTTATCATCATTTGGCCATGGGTTGTCAGTTTTGAGTTTTAATGCTGATTTATGGATAGTTGCATTATTTTGTATATTTGTTTCTCTATTGGCTTTAAAGTTTCGCTTGAAAGGTAATGAAACCCAAAAATATATCTCTGAGCTTAATCTTTAACTAAATGTGAAGCAAAACAATACCCTTAAAGGTTCTTTAGATAAAGTTAAATTTGCTTTATCTAAAGTTTTCTCAAAGATTATTGGCTTTGACAAGTTACGATATAAAAAATATTCTCCTAAAAATTTGACTCTAAATTAAAAAATCACACATAAAAATCATTATTAACCTTTAGGTTTAACCATTAATCTAATTTAATTAAATGATTTGCATACTCACTGGTAGCTAATTTCATTTATAAAAACCTATGATTGGATATAAAGTTGTATATATTCTATCCCAAAATCATAATTTTATTCCCAAAGTCTTCATCCTAGACCAAAAAAACATACATATATCACAAATATATTGTTAGCAATTTTTTTTCATCATAAAGTTAATCAACGACACTCTTTTAGCAAATCGAAATAGGTTTATGGGGAAAAATAGTATAACTAGGATACATTATCTTGATAATATTAAATGGTTATTAACTATTGTAATGATGATGCATTATGTATTCATTTATACACAAGAGATGTATCCCAAATACAAAGAGAATTTTGATAATGTTTCATCTTTAGATCAAACTTTTTTATCGACTTTTTTTTTCTCATATCGGGTTATTTTGTAATTCCATCTTATTTAAAAAAAGGGCAAAAATTATTTAATAAAGATAAAATAATTCGTTTAGGCAGTGTGATCCTGTTTACCATCTTTATTGTCAATTATATACACTACCATATCTCAAAACAAAATGATTCTATAGGCTATCAGGTTTGGTTATTTGATCATCTAGTAAATTTACAATGGAAAAATATTATAGGTTCATCATGGTTTTGCTGGATGCTACTTATTTTTACATTGATATGGAGTCAATTTTCTAAAAATAAAAGCTTTAACAAAAACCATTGTTTACCTTTACCAACTTATACTCATATGTTATTTTTTTGCTTTTTCATGATTCCATTTAATTTTATTGCTTTATTATTGAGTTATAAATGCAATAATGACTTTTTGGGTATGTACAATATTAAATATTTTCCTACGTATGCGTCAGTTTTTTATTTAGGAATAATTTCTTATCAAAATAAATGGTTTGATAAAATTGATTTTAAGTACGGCTTTTTTGGGTTCATATTGTTTTCTTTTTTTTATTGTTTAGAAAATGGGTGGATTCTAATTGGCTGTCATTTTAATAATGCAATCTTTAGAACTTTTTGCTCTGTTGGGATGATACTATTTTTATTATATGTATTTAAAATTTATTTTTATCAATCCAATAAAATGACAAGGATGTTATCAAAATCTTCTTATTTGGCTTGTGCATTCTCTTTTATTTTAATTGTTACGTTGATACACTTTTTTATTCAGCACTTTAGTATCCATCCATGGCTTTTACTCTTATTGACCAGTACGGTCGTTATAATTAGTTATTTTATTTTAAGTATTAGCTTATATAGACTTACTAATGTTAGAGGGTAATCCAAATCGATTGAGTGATATTAAAAGAAGAATGAATAAAACTTTATCTTCTTTTAATTTCAATAGTAAAAGTGACCTGATTTAACTGTTATTTTGTATTCTACTAATCCTTTAATTAGATTGATATTTGTGACTTAAAATCAGATGTGATTTTTTTCCAACTCAGGTTATTTAATAAATTTTTATCTTGTTTATTTTGATTCGCCATTAATATTTCGCAGTTTGAATGAAGTGATGGTTTAAAATTATCTAGTAAATTAATGGTCTCTTTTCGATTATTACAGAGTAATAGCAAATCACAACCAGACATTAAAGTTTTTTCTGCTCTTTGGACAAAATCCCCAAGTATATTAGCTCCATTCATATTTAAATCATCAGAAAAAATAACACCTTTAAAATCTAAGGCTTTTCGAAGGATATCTTTTAACCAAAAGGGTGATCCGCAAGCAGGAAGTTGGTTATATTTTTCGAAAATTATATGTGCGGGCATGATGGCATCTATTAAATTTTGTTGAATCAGAGATTGAAAAGGGAGGATATCGTATTCAAAGATATTTTGATTGGTGTTAATTGGAGTACTTAAATGAGAATCTTCCACCACACTACCATGACCCGGAAAATGTTTGCCAGTAACAGACATTCCAGCTTTTTTCATGCCTAAAATAAAAGGCTTTACATATTTTAAAACTTCATCAGGTGAATCTCCAAAAGATCGAGTTTGAATCGCTTTCGATTGAGTACCAATATCAAGAACGGGAGCAAAGCTCAAATCCACTCCGGCTGACATTAACTCAGAAGCCATGATAAAACCCGCTTGCTTCGCAAGTTCTTTTCCATTTTTTAATTGGTGGTATAAATATGCAGCAGGAATGGGAGTAAAGTCTTGTTTAAATCTTTGTACTAAACCGCCTTCTTGGTCGACTGTAATCAAAAAAGGTTTTTTGACTACTTTTCTAATTTCTGTTGTTAAGGCTTTTAATTGTTTCAAATCATAGAAATTACGTGAAAACAGGATAATACCTGTAAAAAGAGGGTGCTGGATCATTTCTTTTTCAACTGGATCTAATTCAAAAGAATCAATATCTGAGAGCAATACACTCATAAGGAATTTAAACTCCTAATCTTTGTTAATAAACAATATGTTAGGATTATAACTTAATTTTTAACTGAGTCATATATTTTGGAATATAATATTACAAATCATTTGCAATTTAGTATGTTATAATTAATTCATCTAAGCTAGATAAACAGAGGAGTCACTTATGGATATGGAGCTACTTTCTAGGATACAGTTTGCATTCACAATCAGTTTTCATATTCTATTTCCAGCCTTTAGTATCGGTCTTGCCGGATTTTTAACAATTACCGAGGGAATGTACTTATTAACTAAAAAAGAATTGTATCTTATCATTACAAAATTTTGGGTGAAAGTTTTTGCGCTTACTTTTGGTATGGGGGTTGTTTCCGGAATTGTTATTGAGTTTCAATTTGGTACGAATTGGGCTGGATTTTCCGAAACAGTGGGACCTGTTTTAGGCTCCCTTTTTGTGTATGAAGTTTTAACTGCCTTTTTCATTGAAGCTGGTGCACTTGGTATTATGTTATTTGGTTGGAAAAGGGTTAATAAATATGTTCATTATGGCTCTACTGTGATTATTTTTTTAGGTGTTCTGTTATCAGCATTTTGGATTTTATCAGCAAATTCATGGTTACAAACACCAACCGGCGTCGAGTTTGTTAATAACAGTTTTGTTGTGAATAGCTGGAAAGAGGTGATTCTAAACCCATCTGTTTGGGATCGTTATATCCACATGGTTTTGGCAGCATTTATGAGTACACTTATGATTATTATCGGGACTTCTGCCTGGTATTATTTGAAAAATAGACATCGTCTCTATGCAAAAACATGTATTCATTTTGCAATACCGGCACTTTTCTTTATCTCATTGTTGCAAGTGTATATGGGAGATAGAGTGGGTTTAGTGATTCATGAGAATCAACCAATTAAAACAGCTGCTATGGAAGGAAACTGGGAAACCCAAAATGGCGCTCCTCTTATTTTATTTGCTCTTCCAAGTCAAGAAGATGAAAAGAATTACTTTGAAGTAAAAATCCCCAAACTAGCTTCTTTTATCAATACTCATGAGTGGGACGGTGAATTAATAGGGTTAAAATCTGTAGCTAAAGATGAAAGACCTTATGTTCCAATTGTATTTTGGACGTTTAGAATTATGGTTGGTATTGGACTATTGGCTGTATTTGTTTACGGAGTAGGTCTTTATAAAATGATACGTGGCCAATTAGAGTCTTCTAAGTGGCTTTTACGTGGCATGATAACCATAGCACCTCTTGGATTTGTGGCAATTATTGCAGGTTGGTTTACGGCAGAGGTAGGTAGGCAGCCGTGGATGGTTAATGGATTTTTCAAAACTGCAGATGCGGTGAGTGAATTATCCTACTCTCAAGTTTTGATTTCCTTATTACTTATTATATTGATTTACTTCATCGTCTTTGGAATATTCTATTTTAGATATTTATTTAGAATATTAGATCATGGGCCTGAAGAAATCGGTCATGAAAGAATGCCTTTTGGTTATTTCGAGCCCGGAACTGACGAAAAAGAGCATTCAACTTTAAGCCAACTTGAAGAAGGAAAATCTCATGGAGCATAGTTTAGAGTTTACTTGGATGTGCATCATTGGTTTTAGTTTCGTGATGTACATCATCCTAGATGGTTTTGTTATTGGTATCGGTATTGTTTGTCCATTTTTAAATGAACACCAAAGAGATCTTGCGTTTAGTGCTGTTTTACCAGTTTGGGATGGAAACCAAACTTGGTTAGTATGTGGTGGTGCTTTATTATATGGAATGTTTCCAATAGCGTTTGCTTATTTGATGCCAAAAATTTACCTACCCGTAATACTTCTTTTAGTCCTTCTTATTTTCAGAGGGGTCTGTTTTGAGTTTCGATTAAAAACTAAGAAAGGTAAAGGTTTTTATGATAAGCTTTTTGCAGTCTCATCACTCTTAATTGGTTTAGCACACGGCTATCTTGCCGGACAAGTCATCATTGGATATGAAACCCACCACTTTGCAACTGAAGGTTGGGGGCTTAAAATTATGGCTGCCATCACTTTAGTGTTGGGTTATATGACTTTGGGTGCGACACGATTGATGTTAAAAACAGAAGGAGATTTGTTTGATAAAACACGCTTAATATCCAAAAGATGTAGTTATCTTTTATTAATCTTTGGTTTAATCTGTATTTTGATTACGCTCTTAAGAGCTGAAGTCAATCTTTCTTTTTTAAGAATCATTATTTTAACCGGAATTGGCGTGTGCTGTTTGCTCTTTTTTGTTCTTCTCCAGTTAAGTATTAATAAAGGAAATGACATTTTCCCTTATTGGTCAACGGTTGGTTTGTTTGTTATGATATTTTTAAGTTTGTTTATTTATATCTTTCCATATTTAATTCCATATGACTTGAAATACTGGGAAGCAAGCTCATCTGAAACGACACTTAAGTTTAGTTTAATACCTGCTGTCATTATGTTTCCAATTTTACTACTTTATACCGGATATAACTATTATGTCTTTAGAGGAAAAGTTAAAGAGAAAATCTCCTATTAATTTTTTGAACTCGTAAACAAAATCATTTACGAGTTCTCCAACTCTATTAAGAACATTTATACTTAAAACAAATACTTTAGCTATTGGTATAGATGTTCAATAAATCAACCAGCTTTATTTTTGTTAAAGGTCATTATTATAAATTTAGAAAATATAGCTTTCTAGCTGTTTTGTTTATATTGTTTAGCTTACCATGGCTCTTAAACCTTTACTTTTCTAAGATGTCTCCAAAGCTTTATATTTTGATGATTAATCCAGGTTTTCTTAAAATCATTCCTTTAGTTTTGATTATATTGGGGTGTTTATTATATTTATTAACAGTTCGAAAAGGTCGTTATTGGTGTGGTTTCTTATGCCCACAAACAATTGGTGTATTTGTAACGCAAGCAATTGAAAATAAATTAAAAAAAATAATTCGAAGAAAAATTGCCAGTTATTGGCAAAAGCTTTGCTACGATATACTTTTATTTATCATTCTTTTTAGTTTATCAATTATAACGTCGCTTCATATTTTGGGTCTATTTTATCCCATATATCACTTATTATTTTTCTTTACAGATCACGCCTACGAGATTTTTTTGATCATCTTTTTTTTAGCAATCTTGATTTATATTTTATCATCTCATTTAAAAACAAAATTCTGTCAATATATTTGTCCCTATGCGCGGTTTCAATCCATTATGATTTCAGATAAAACTCAAGTTGTTTATTTTGATCATTCAAGAGTCAATCTTACCGATGGAAAAAATGATTGTATTGATTGTAAAATGTGTATCAAAGTATGCCCTACAAGAATTGATATAAGAGAAGGTTTTCAACAAAACTGTATTAATTGTGGCGCATGCGTTGACGCATGTAATAAAGTTATGAAAAATATAAAAAAACCGATCGATTTGATTAAATATGCAAGTGTTAATCAATCTACTAAAAGTTTTCAAAATAAAGGTGTTTATTCGGCTATTGTCATCGTATTGATAGCAAGTATTTTTATAGGTCTTACCGTTTCTAATCAAAAACAAATAGAAATCTTTATTCAAAATGATAGAAATACACAAACTGTTAACCAAAACCATGAATTCATTAAGAATTTTTACAAAATAAAATATGTAAATAATACTAAAGAAGATCTTGATTTAGTGTTGACGTCAAGTGCGCATCAATTAATTTTAAAAGGTCATACACATTTTAAATTAGTGAAGGGTGCTTCTATCGAATTGCCCATAATGGCAATCGCCAAATATAAAGATTTAAAAATGAAACAATTTGAATTTTATTTTAAATTTGACGTGTCAGGAAAAACTTACATAAAAAAAGCTAAATTTTTGAGCAATTAAAAATAAATAAAATTAAACAATGTCATCTTGTTACAGATTATGAAACATTTTAGATAAATAGATTTAAATCTCATGAAAAGTGTATATGAATCAAGTTAATTATTTTCATGTTATTCAACATTCATTCAGCAAAAAATTAATCCGTTAGTTGTGTAATTGGATATTTAAAAAAAAAAATCAAATAAAGTCAAAACATCTTAACAAATTGTTTAATAAAAACAATGCGTTAAGTTTAATTCAGTTTGTTTTTATCGTATAGGACAAAAGTCATACTTGTTACCACTATAAAAAATATAAAATAAGTTTATAAAAATAATAAAGCATGTGTTAAATGCTCAAAATTATCTTATCTAATGATATATAACAACTATTAATTATACTAATGATTTTTAAATAAATATAATCTTGAAGAAAATATCAACTATTATGGAATTAATAATGAAATATTTTCAACAAAAAAAAATTTTTTCAGCTATATATATAGCTTCAACATTAATATTAACAGCATGTGGTGGGGGTGATTCTTCAAACTCGTCACCAAATGAATACACAATCACAGGTACAAATGCACCTTTGTCTCCTGGTGACTCAACGCAATTAGGAGTTGAACAGACAAGAAACTCTTTGACAAGTTCTTCTAGTTCATCAAAAGCTCAATTTAGTATATCAGGACCAGGACGTCAGTATACAATTTTAAATGGTTCCAACCTAAAATTAAAAGATGATTTCCCATTATTAGATAAATCTTCTGTCCATATTAAAGCTTCAATGAATGGATCTGTGGTTGCTGAATCAGATGTTGCGCTCTATCCACATATGATAGATCCTCAAAATATTCCTAAATTTGAGGGGAAAGGTCAAAGATCCGGAGACGTCAGCTTAGTTTTTAGAGATAATCAAAACTCTTTTAAAGATGGAACTGCTTTTTTTACGCAGGATACGAATCTTGAAAATCAAGGTGCATGGGGACCGGACGAAAATTCTGGAACCGGTCTTTTAGAAGCATATGATTTAAGAACCGTAACGTTATTTAATGTTAATTTAAAAGATAATAAAATTACAAACGATATGATATTTAAACTTAAGGGTCATTTTAGAAACCAACATTATAATACTTTTACACAGGAAGTGACTCCAAGAACAGATGGTTTGTATAATTGTTTGTTGATTCAATATGCTAACTTTCAAAAAGTTCAAAATATTGATGAACCTATAAATTTACAAGAACTTTTAAATCAAAGCCAGCGTCAACAAACGTTTAATGAAGGCATGCATATTACTGCAACTCCTTTTCATGATTCAAATCAATGCTCCAAGGATGATTTTCTGAGCAAGTCAATAACAGCCGACCCTTATGATATGTTTGTGATAAATATAAATGGTGCAGAAAATCAGATAAAGCCAGATAATACTTATAGCTGCGTTATCAAAGGTAATGATGTGTCTCAGTGTCCGAATTACGAAAACCCTCACTTTGAAGTTGATAGTAATGACCATATTCATTTAGTGGGTTCTCTTTATAATTGGTTTAAAAACCATCAAAATCAAGATAATAACAATCCGTTTCATATTCGCGTAGAAACGGGCTCTCAAGGAGAAGCGAGTAATATAGTTTTAAACTCAGATTATCATGATTATGCTCCTGATATAATGGCATCTTCTGATTGTAAAAATGCCATTAATGATTGGAAAAAAGACAAAGGAGTCGTATTACCTTGGTCCAAACTTGAGACTTATTTTTCAAATGTAAGTAATAAATGTCAATTACAAGAAACATTAGACCATAAATCAGGTATGAGTACTTACACGACAACACACCAGATTATCGTTGATGGACATGGGATATTAACGCAACCGTTGTTCGAAATGAGTGATAAATATGGGCAAATGGGAACAGACTCCAAGTGGGTGAATACAGATGGGACAGATAAAGACCATGATATGGAGCAAGTTGCACTTGTTTTATATACAGATCAATTAGCCTTATCGAGTCAATATACTCCAAAGCCCGCTATTCACAGTTATACTAGATATGCTAACGATCCTATAAATCGTACAGAATTAAAAAATAATGCATCAATTGATGTGAGTGGTATCACTGTTGCTAATGGCTATTCAAGAAATGAATCAAATGTTCGTTTAAATTATCAAGAAAATAATGATCCAAATAATTACTTAGATCCAGATACAAGAAATGATTATCCTGTCTATTTACATGATTTTACGCAAATTGGAAATTGGTTGGGCCAAACAGACGCAGCTGCCGTTGCAGGTCGATATTCTACAATTGAAAATACCTTGTATCAAGTAGCAGATGATAATATCAAAACAATGGCAGAAGGTGAATCTTTTAAAGATATGACTTTAATTTCAGGTGCTGATGGTTTGCCCATTGATTTGGGACAGTATGGTTTTAATAGGGGACAAAGTCATATAAATATCGACGGTGTTTATATTGTAAGGATGAATCAAGATAGTGATAATGATATAGTTCAAAAAGGGCAAACTAAAGAGTGGGAAGAAGAGCAGGGTATAATTGGGACACACTCTACTAATTATGGTATGGGGTTATGGCAGAACTATATGGGTGATTTTGATGGTGTGTCAGACACAAAGTCAAAAAACTCTAACTCAATAAATGAAAATTTTTATCAACGCCACACTTATAATTATTGGTCAAAAATTAATATTTCTCATGTCTCTAAATTATCAACACCTGAGGATTATAGTATGTGTGCAAGGGTATACGTACTAGATTTACCGGATGTTAATAATCCACCTCCACCAGATGAACCAGAATATCAAAATGATGCTCTTGGAGAAATGCTATTCGGAGATGTCAATTTGACAGATATTCCTAATGATAATTGGTGTTATCATCCAAGTTTTAAAAGTAATCAACAAGTTCAAAATACCAAAATGGTGATAGATCAACAAAGTTAATATCAGACTTTTCATTTTTACAAAATGACCATTAGATTGATTTAAAATCAAAAGTGACTGAATCAAAAGTCACTTTTTTTAATTTAATAATTTTAAGTTTTTATTCAAAAATTTTTATTATAAGATAACTATGTGTTTTCAATTGACCAAGCATGTAAAATATTTCGAGCAATACCATATGTTGAGGGTAAACTAAAATCAGCGGCTTCTTCTTTAAAATAATTGGAAATTTCACTTTTGGTAAACCAACGTCCAGTTCGAATTTCATTTGTATCCAATTTAAAATTTTGTTGATGTGTTGTCAGGTGGACACCAATCATAAGCCCCATAGGAAAAGGCCATGGTTGTGATTTAAGATAACTTTTAAAAGTAGCTCGAATTCCAGATTCCTCATAAACTTCACGAATAGCAGCTAGCTCAATGCTTTCACCAGGCTCCATAAAGCCAGCTAAAAGAGAATACCGATTTTCAGGAAAACGCACGCCGGATCCTAAAAAAACTTCATTTTTGTCATTGGTTAAAAGCATAATGACAGCGGGATCAAGACGAGGAAAATGTTCTTTTTTACATTTTGTACAATATTTTTTCCAACCAAAGTGTTGTTTTTGATTTAATGAACCGCATTGACCGCAAAACTTATGTGTTTGATTCCAGTTTGCAATTCCAAGAGCTTGTGCCATTATACTTAAATGCTCATTATCAATATTTATATTTTCAGTGATCATTTTTAAATCATCTAATTGATTCGTATGAACTAAAAAATCAAGTATTGTCACAAAATAGTGTTGATTTTGAAAAGTGCCTAAATAAATGATCTCATCTTTTGGTGTCGAATATTGTTGATAATAGGCTTGGTTAGAAAAGATATAATCTTGTGTTGTCCCATTGAAAACAAATTGACCTCGATATAGTAAGACAAAGAAACAATTACTCTTTTGCAAAAGCTTCATTCGTTCAAGTTGTTCATAGTTCCGAATTTTATCATCTCTATGAAGTATATTCTTTGAAAAAAGGGGCTCTATTATTTTCATTTAAATATATTTCTATTGTAGGACTGATTATTGATAAATTTTATGTTAAGTTATTTATAAAAGCATATCAATCAAATATTACACTTGACATGTATCAGTGAAATGGTTTACTGTACTTGTTAACTAGTACAAAGGAAGAGAAATGTTCAAAACTGTGAATTTAAGAATAGAAGAAATTAAACAACTTTTACCACCTGTTGCTATTTTAGAAAGCATCCCCTCAACTAAAAATGCCTCCAAAGTAGTTTTTGACAGTCGTTTGGCAATTCACAATATTTTAAATAATAAGGACGATCGCTTATTGGTAATTATTGGGCCATGCTCTATACATGATCCAGTTGCAGCAAGGGAATATGGAGAAAAGTTGCTTCAATTGAGAAATGAATTAAAAGATGATCTGGAAATTGTAATGCGTGTTTACTTTGAAAAGCCAAGGACGACAGTTGGCTGGAAAGGCTTGATTAATGATCCATACATGAATAACAGTTTTCAGATAAATGATGGTCTTAAAATTGGAAGAAAACTATTATTGGAATTATGTGATTCAGGAATGCCTACAGCAGTTGAGTTTTTAGATATGATCACGCCACAGTATTTAGATGATTTAATTAGCTGGGGTGCAATTGGTGCTAGAACCACAGAATCACAGGTGCATCGGGAGTTGGCATCTGGACTGTCTTGTCCAGTTGGCTTTAAAAATGGAACAGATGGTAACATTAAAATTTCATCAGATGCTATTCGCTCTGCAAACTCACCGCATCACTTTCTTTCAGTAACGAAGTTTGGACATTGTGCCATTGTTGAAACAAAAGGAAATGAAGATTGTCATATCATTTTAAGAGGTGGAAAAAAACCAAATTATTATGAGGAAGATGTTCAGAAAATAACACAAGAACTCAAAGAAACTGGTTTAAATACAAAGATTATGATTGACTTTAGTCATGCAAATAGCGAGAAGCAATTTAAAAAGCAACTAACTGTTGCAGAAAATGTGGGTCATCAAATAGCATCTGGTAATGAGGATATCTTCGGTGTCATGGTTGAAAGTAACCTTGTCGAAGGGAGACAAGACGTAAAAGAAGGTGTTGAATTACAATATGGTCAAAGTATTACAGATGCATGTATTGGTTGGGATGACACTGAAAAATTGTTGAAGACCTTAGCATCGAATGTTCGAGCTAGAAGAAAAAACAAATAAATAAAGATATTAAGGCATGAGCCATTTTTCTTGGAATTCTAAGAATTCTTTTTGTGCCTGTTTTAAAGGTTTTGGATAAAATATAATGGTGTCACCTGTTTTAGCTTGAGCACATTTTTGTAAATCTAATTTACAGACACAACCTATGACTGGATAACCACCAATGGTTTGATGTTCATGCATTAAAATAATAGGTTGACCATTAGGAGGTATTTGAATCCCTCCTAATGGAATTCCATGAGAGATAATTTTTTGATTAATCTTTATGCTTTTACCTTCTAGTATAATAGACATTGCATTATAGTGATTGCTAACTTTAAACTGTGAATTAAATAAAGAATAAGATTCAGATTTAGATAGATAGCTCTCTCTTAAAATAACCCCAACTTTCCAATGGTTTTGATAGGTAGGTATTTTATCCGGTGCTATTTTTTTTAGGGAGGCAAAACTTGTCGTCTTAACTTTTAATAATGCTCCCTTCATAAATGCTCCATATGGATTGATATCTTTATGAATCAAATGATTCAAATTATCTCTAGCTGATGTGGATACACTCCCCAATATCCTATTGACTTCAATACTTCCCTTAATACCAATATACGTTCTTAGACCTTGTTTAGGGCTGTTCAAAGTTAACTCTTGGTTAGGTTTCATGATCATATTGGACCACATTTTTATGGGGGTATTATCCGTGTGTGGAGAAACATCTGCTCCAGTAATGGAGATCTGTGTATGTTTTTCTTGAAAGAGTAGTTTTAAGTTGCCATGAGTGATTTCAAGTACAGGGGCGTTAATAGGGTTATTTAAGAGAGAGTTTGCCATACAATACGAATATAAATCCAAAGCACCAGATTGAGAATAGCCATACTTCCCTGAGTTAAATCGGCCTAAATCTTTGATGGTTACAAATGGTGCATTATTATTAAATTTTATGATACTCATTATATGAATATAAACCATAAATGCTTTATGCTTGATTTAATGTAAGTTTTTTTAACTTATTGTGGATTCCATATCACGTTTATAAATGAGCGGAATAAATACATGAATTTTCAAAATTTCTGTATTAGAAACTCCCCAAGATTTCTTGTATTGAGGAGTTAAGTAATATAATGTAACTTACGATTTTAAATATTCTGATATTAATGTTTGTTGTCTAGGTTGAACAAGTGCTTGGCCATTTTGATCGGCAAAAACAACATAATGTCTTTTCGCAAATTCAATAGCACTTTTATTTTTTGTCCCTTGCTCATCAATATTATGAGTCGGAACAGTAATAAATTCCGCAAGTCCAATACCTTTTTGAAGTTGTTTTCTTAATGAATCATGTCCTGGTTGAGAATGTATCCAATCATAAGTAAAGCCATATCCCGTCCAAGGGAAAGGCCATGCATAATCTTCATCAAGACTTGCAAATGAGTTTTTAGCCCAGTTTTGATACCATTGACCGTAACTTTCAAATTTTTTGTTAACTGATTGGGTGATTGGAGAAAGCCATTTTGTATTCATCTTTGAATTTTTAAAATCAAATTTTAGAGGACTTAGATTGTTATTTTTTTCTACAACCTCAAATCCACCTGGATTTGGATTATCTATCGATTGAAATTTATTTGGACGTACAACTGCATCTTTATCAATCCAAAATGTAATAACATGGTTAACATATCCAGTGTAACCTTTATAATCTTGTCCATCTTCTACATGAGGATTATACATACCTACCAAAGATGCTATTATATTACATGGGTTTTTAGGATTATCATCTAATTTTTTTGTATGAGAGTTTGGACTTATTTGTTGACACTTATTACTTAGTTTTTGATCCCAAGTTGACTTTCTGTCTAACATTCTTTGCTTTAATTTTCCAGCAACAGTCAACCATACTGCACCACCATCAAGTTTGTTAAGTTGCGCTACTGTAATATACTTTCTTTGGTTTACTAACTTCATTAATCTATTGATATCATTTCGGCCATCAGTAGTATTTTGAGTTGCAATCAAAGTGCTCATGAGAACTTGGACTCTTGGAGCGATGATATTACCATGGATGTCATACATGATCTTTCCATTTGTCGGCCATATTCTTTCTTTGGGTACAGCTAATGTGGTGACACTTTCATTTTTTAAAATTTTATTATAGAGGTTTTTGTGAAGACCTTTATGTAAAGTTTCAATTGACTCGTAATAAGATTTTAATGAAGGAGAAAGCAGGTTACTTTCTTGATGTTCTTTCTTTAACTCTTGTTGCTCGGCAGTTAAAAATGTTGGCAAAGATAAACCAAACAATAGACTAAGTCCTATAATTTTATATTTCATTTTATCATGTCCTTAACAATATAATTTAAATATAAATCAAATTATTTAAATGATTTATAAAGTCATTAGAACATGTCGAATGTTCCATAAATAGGACATAAGTACATAATTATAATTAATATTTATATTCCTTGTATGGTATTTGATAAAAATTGATTTCATCTCCAACTTGAAAAAAACTATTTTTATCGTCTAGTATTGATTTTATTTTGAATGGAGTGAGCCCTATTATATACCAACCACCCGGAGAAAAACTTGGATAAATAGCGGTGAAGTCATTGGCAATGCCAACACTGCCAGGATAAACCTGCCTTGCTGGTGTGCTTTTTCTTGGAATGTTCAGCTTAGTATTTAGACCATATAAATAGGCAAAACCCGGCATAAATCCAAGGGCACTAACAAAGTAATTTTGAGAAAGGTGTAATTTGATAATTTCACAGGTTGGTATTTTGAGTACTTTGCTGATTTCTTCTATGTCAGTTGTGAGCCTTCTGTCATAACATACTGGAATTCGATGCTTTCTAATTTTATTATCTTTTGATTTGAGGTTACTTAATAATTTTATTGAGGTTTCTTTTATAAGCTGTGTTTTAATGAGTAAAGGTTTATACTCTATATAAAGTGAATTATGAGAAGGAATAATTTCAACAAGTTGTGTTTGAAATAGTTTAACTAGTTTTTTTGAAAGTTCATTTAAAAGGATTGATTGATTTTTAGTTATGTTGGTTGAAAATTCTATTAAAACTGAATTCTCAGATAATTGTTCAAAGTTATAAAATTGTAACTTATTATTTTGATCCATTAAAAAGGTTATTTTTTATATTTCGTAACTTGATTATAATAAAATATAAGTAATTTATACAAAATTAAATCTTAAAATTTCATACCATGATTATGGTATTTACAAATATAATAAGTGGATTAAGATTCTTTCTAAGTTATTTAAGAAAGAATATTTATATGTGAGTGTTGTTTTTTTTAATAAAATTTAAAGTTAGTTATAAATATATTTTTTTAAAGTTATTTATGTTCAAGAGTGGTTAATTAAGATACAAATAAATCTTCAGAATGAGTGAAAATGACTATTTTCAAATAAATATAATTGTTTTTTTTATTGGAATTCATATAATAAATAAAATTTTGAACAACCAAACTATGTATTAAATAAACTTATAAAATACTCGTTAATGTTACATAACCAGTGTATTTAATTTAGAAACAGTGGTATTTAATTAAACTTAGGAGTTATGTGTATAATGAAAATACTAGTAACTGGCGCAACAGGTTTTATTGGTGGTGAATTTGTAAAAAACACTCAATTTGATCTGCGTTGCGTAGTAAGAAAAAATAAAGAAAATAATTTCAATGATGTTTTTGAAATTGATGGTCTAAATACCAATACCAATTGGCAAGGAGCCTTCGATGGTGTTGATGTAGTAGTCCATTTTGCCGGAATAGCACAAAGTGAACAAACCAATCAAGAAGAGTATGAACAGATAAACTTTAAAGGTACATTGAAACTTGCTGAAGAAGCTGCTAGTGCAGGTGTTAAAAGATTTATCTTCATAAGTACAGCTTTAGTTAATGGGAACAATACGAATGAAAAACCATTCAGTGAGAAGGATAAAGTATTTCCAGCTAATGCATACGCTACTTCTAAATATAAAGCTGAACAGAGTTTACAATCTCTTGCATTAAAGTCTAATATGGATTTTGTTATTATTAGGCCTCCAGTTGTTTATGGAAATGGAGTTAAAAGTAACTTTACAACCCTTGTTAAACTTGTTAAAAAGCTTCCTATTTTACCTTTTGGCTTGGCTCATAACTCTCGTAGTTATTTATCGGTTTTAAATTTTATTGATTTTATTGAACTATGCCTTTTCAACGATAAAGTCGCTAACCAAACTTTCTTGATATCAGATAATGAATCAATATCAACAAAAGAACTAACTAATAGAATTAATGGTGTTTTTGGAAAAAAAACAAGACAATTACCAGTTCCTATTTTATTTTTAAGTTATTAGGCCTCATTCTTGCTAGAAAAAGATTAACAGAGCAATTATTTGGAAATTTTGAAGTTAACTGCTCTAAAGCTATAAATTTACTTGGATGGCAACCCAAATTCACTATGGAGCAAACTCTTTTAAAGTTTAAAAAGGAAGAGAAGATTAATGTTGAAATATAGATTATTTGATTTGTGTTTATCGATACCGATATTTATTGTTACCTTACCATTTACTTTAATAATTTTAGTTGTTAATTATTATTACAGTAATGGCTCACCTATTTTTTTACAAGAACGAGTTGGTAAAGGACAAAAGCCATTTATACTGATGAAGTTTAGGACCATGAAAGTCGGAACTCAGTCAGTGGCAACACATCTTGCATCCTCATCATCAATTACTACATTTGGTAATTTCTTGCGAAAATCAAAACTTGATGAATTACCTCAATTAATTAATGTTATAAAAGGAGATATGAGTCTTGTAGGTCCAAGACCTAACTTATTTAACCAAAAAGAATTAATAAATGAGCGTTCAGAGCTAGGCGTTTATAATGTATTACCTGGCATTACTGGTTTAGCACAAATTAATAATATTGATATGTCAGAGCCTGAGAAACTTGCGAAGATTGATGCTAATATGATTGAAAATATGTCTATCAAAACTTATTTTAGATATATTGTATTGACAGGCCTGGGTAAGGGTAGTGGTGATGCCATCAAATAATTAATCTATAATTTCCACTTTAGAAACTTTTAATAGGGAGTAAATAAAAATAACAATGAAAATAAGTTTAATCAAAAATAAAAGTGCGTGGATTGTATTTGCCTATGATATTTTTTCGGCTATTCTTTCGTGGGTTATTGTCCAAGAACTTGTTGGAATAAAACATGTTGGCCTTAATATATTACAAATATTATTTGTAATCATTGCATTTAGTATCTCTACTAAAATATTTCGGACTTACGCATCATTATGGAAAACCGTTTCCGTAGAAGATTTAAAAAGTAACATTTATTCTGTAATAGTTGGAGCATTCATTTTTTTTGCAATAGAGTTTATTGTAGATAGATTAAATACAGTTTCTCGCTCCGAAGTTTTCTTTTTTCCAATATTAACTTTAGTTATTAGTTTAGCAGGTCGTTTTTTTACAGACAATTCATAGCTAGTCGTAAAAAAAAGTATGAAAAAAAACTTATCATTATTGGTGCCGGTGATGGTGCAAGTTTATTTTTACGTGAAAATAATGCACATAATCGACCTTATAAAGTTTTAGGAATCTTGGATGACAATAAATCATTACATGGAAAAAAGGTTCATAATCAAACAATTATTGGGCCTATTGCCATGATTAATCAAAAAAGATTTTTAGTTAATTATCCTGCAGATGAAATCTTAATTGCCATTCCATCACTGAAAAGAGCTGAATTACAAGCTTTGTATCAAGAGATATCTAAGGTAGGTCTTCCGGTAAAAATTTTACCCTCATATTTAGATTTAACTAATGGTGTTAAAGTTACTGATCTTCAAGAAATCAAAATTGAAGATCTTTTAGGACGAGATCAAATTTTTATAAATTCAAATAAATTGGAAAAATCCTATCTACATAAAACGATACTTGTTACGGGTGGGGCTGGTTCAATTGGTTCAGAAATTTGTCGTCAATTATTGGATAAAAGTTTTCCCCAAAACCTAATAATTTTAGATCATAGTGAGTATAATCTTTATCTAATTGAAAAAGAATTCAGTAATTATAAAGGAAGTGCTAATTTAAAGTTTGTTTTATCTAGCGTAACAGACATCAAAGCTTTAACTGAAGTGTTTGACAATAATAGCATTGATATAGTATTTCATGCTGCAGCCTATAAACACGTTCCTTTACTTGAAAATCAACCTAAAATAGCTATTCAAAACAATGTTATTGGAACTAAACAGGTTGTAGACTTAAGTATGAAATATAAAGTGGAGCGATTTCTTCTTGTTTCAACTGATAAAGCTGTAAATCCAACGAATGTAATGGGTGCAACAAAGCGTGTTGCTGAATTGTATGTAAATGCTCAAACGAGCGAGCACACCAAATTTATGGTAACTCGGTTTGGGAATGTTCTTGGCTCAGCGGGAAGTGTGGTTCCATTATTCAAAAAGCAAATTAAGCAAGGCGGACCTATTACGGTAACTCATAAAAACATTGAACGCTTTTTTATGACAATACCAGAAGCATCATTATTAGTTATTTTATCTTGCGCGATTGGTGTAGGAGGAGAAACTTTTGTTCTTGAAATGGGTAAACCGGTGAAGATTGTAGAGCTTGCTGAACAAGTCATCAAATTATCAGGTCAAAAGCCTTATGAAGATATTGATATTGAGTTTACAGGCTTAAGATCAGGCGAAAAAATGTATGAGGAACTATTTTACTCAAAAGAAGAGCTTAAAGAATCTGGTTATGAAAAATTATTAATTGGGCAATCCACCAACATTAAAATTGAAAAATGAATGAATTTTTGAGCACTTTAAAGACTCATCCGACTAAAGATAGCTTACTTGAAGTAGTTGACTCTTTGAGTCGTTATGAGAAAAGTTAACTATTTAAGTATAATTTTGTAAATGCTCTTGGCTGTTCAAAGGTTATGTTTTTTTAATGACTTTAAAAAGTTAAGAGCGTTTGGATTATCTGAGTGTAAACAAGCAGTTTGACTATTAACTGTTAATTTTCTAGAGTTATCTGACATTACAAATCCATCAGATAGATTTCTATATTGTTGTTTCATGATATCGACATCAGTAATAACAGCATTTTCTTGAGATCTAGATTTTAAATTTCCATTATTTAAATAGATGCGATCGATAAAAGATTCAAACAAAAGCTGAACGCCAAAAGAGTCTGCAATTTTTAGATATTTATCGTTACTATTACCGCTCAATATCATCAATTTTAAGTTAGAGTCAATACCTTTAATTATTTCAATTAAAGCTATAAATACTGATAGATCTTCCATCATTAAATGATACAGTGCGCCATGAGGTTTAACAAAACTGCATTTTGTTTGATGAAAATTACAAATATAACTTAATGCACCAATTTGATAAATACATAAATTTTTAATTTGATGAATACTATGAGGTATCAAGCGTCTTCCAAAACCTAATTTGTCATTAAAGCTAGGGTGAGCTCCTATTATGACGTTATGCTTTTTACATAGAAAAACACAACGAGACATAATGTCGGGATCAGATGCATGAAAACCGCAGGCAATATTAGCATAGTCAAGATATGGGATGATTTTTTCATCATCATTCGCTTTCCAGCATCCAAATCCTTCGCCAATATCTGCATTAATCTTTATCATGTTATTGTACTATTGTTGTGATTGATACTTTTTCAATTTTCAAATTATCATTCACTACCCAAGTATAAGTGACGAGTGATTTAACTTTTTTATTATTTTCAACTTTTGTATTAAGAATGATAGTTTTGACATAATTTTTTTTGTTGTAATTGATTGGATCACTCCTTGAGTCATATTGTCAAAAAGTAAATTTCTTTCCTTTACTATCTGGTCTACTAATTTTTTTGATGCTTCAACTGTTTGACAGCCATCTTTTTTGCAAATCGACACATCATCAGCATAAAAGTAATTTGATAGAAGATTTGATTTAACACTTGGATTATAAAACTGTTCAAAATAATTTTGAGCAAAATGAGTTAATCGAGAGTTAATTGATGAAAAGCCAATACTTTTAGCGTACTTTTGATTAATAATATGTTGATTCAATGAAATAAGTTTTTTATTTGAATCCATAGACCAAATATCAGTAATTTTAAATTTAGTTTTCTTTCCATCAATTATTTTATTTACGAGAAACATAGAGGTAATGTCGTTCTCATGAATTGAAATACTTTTTGATATAATGGAAGTTTTTTTGTCCATGAAAACTTTTCTTTCTTTAGCAATTTCATTAGAGAGTTCTTGAAGGCTATAACTTGTTGTACATTGATAGTTACTACAATATGTAAAGGGTGTTGAAAAATATTTTTTTGCAAGAGTTTTGGTTTGGATATTTTTATTAAAAAAAGATTGATAAAAGTCACCTATAATCTTTTGATACTGCATTCTGTTTTTTTTTAAATTACTTGCTACTGTAATAGTTTTAAAAGTTTTTATGACTTTTGTAAACTTATGTTTATCATTATAAAACCATGAGTCTGAGACAAAAAAAGTAGTGGGCTTTCCGCGATGGTAGGTTGTAAGTAAATATTTTGAATCGATCGTATTGTTGTGCTCATTTATTGTCAAGCCAGAAATATATGCCTTATCTTTCAAAAGTGTATGTCGATGAAGACTTATTTGTTTGATTAGTTGTTCGTTACTTTGCGTAAGTGAACAATTGTCATTCACACAGTATTCAAATTTTTCAACTAATTGATCCTGGATTAGATTTTTTACATTAAACCGATTGTTATAAAAATTCACATAATAATTTGAAACAAATTTTTTTAAATCTTGCTCTTTGTGTATGTTATGTGTTTGAATGTCAGTATGAACCTCAGAATTTTTTACGACTTTAGATGGTTCAGAAATAGCTATTAAAGGGTTACATAACATAATGATAAAAAAAGTAAATTTTAAACATTGGGTTTTCATTTTTTAAACCTTAAAAGAAATTGCCAGTACATTTTATTATAATTTAATTTTCAAATTATAACATTTTTCAATATTAGAAAGTCATTCTAATAATCAATATTAAGGAAGTTGTTCATGAAAAACTCTAAAGCATATTATAAATGTTTAAATCTTATTCGAGGAAATCTTCAAGGTACTCTCAACACAAACTCAGTTATGGATCCAGGCTATCCTTTTGGCTCATTTGTTAGATATGCATTTGACTTTGAAGGAAACATTATTTTATTACTAAGTAGTATTGCTGAACATACTCAAAATTTTCTTAATGACAACCGAGTATCATTGACAATTATAGACCGACTCACGGAGACATTATCACAAGAAGTAGCAAGAGTAACAATTCTGGGTGAAATTGATAATATTCAGGATCCTCTTGAAGAAAAAATTGTTTATGAAATATTTTTTCCAGAAAGCAGTGGCTTTTATGATCAGTTTCATGACTTTAATTTTTATAAATTTTCTATGAAAAAAATTAGATTTATTGGTGGCTTTGCACAAGCTTATTGGTTAGAAGTGGCTGAGATGAAGAAAAAACAATTTTTAGATATTGAGGAGCAAAATATGATTGTCGATCATATGAATAATGAGCACCGTGATACACTCATAGCGTTAATTTTATTTCATTTCAAAATTAACATAATAAATGAAAATAACATCAAATTAATTTATTTTGATTCAAATGGCTTATGGATTAAATATAAAACAATTTATTATATTCCTTTTAAAAAGGATGCAAAAACAATTGGACAAGTTAAAAAAGAAATTATTCAATTAAGTAAATTTGCAAAACAAAATACTCAAATTATTTAGGGTATCTTAAAAGTGTACAAAAAAATTTGACTCCTGTTTTATTTTTAGGAGTTAATATTAGCGATAATTCAAATGAAAACTAACCTTAAATCATATTTAAAACAGTATTTTTTAAGGTTGGATTATGAGTTGGATTAATACAAGTTCAATTTTATTATTTTTATTTTTTGTTTCTGGCTGTACTTCCACAGAAGACACACGTCCACAAAAAATCTCACACACTTATCAATATTATGGTTATCCGGATAGTCCTAATAACAATTATACCAATAAAACAACTAATAATAAAATTGATTATCAGCCAGCCCCTAATCGAAATAATGCATTAAATACAGATCAAGAGTTTAATAACGATATACCCAAGTGGGTGACGACTAAACACCAACCAACTTCGGAAGCAATTTATGCAGTTGGGATGGGGGAATCCAAACAATTGAGAATAGCCTTGGAAGAAAGTCAGGATAATGCTCAAATTAAATTGAGGCAAAAAATAAGTAAAGTCATAAACTATACCTCAGATGATCTGAATCAGAATAGCTCACAATCAGCATCTAATTATGAGATAGTTAAAAAAGAAATTGTTGAAATAGATGGAATTTATCACGCGTTTGTTTTAGCAGAGCTAAAAATAAAAGATATTAATAATTCCCTCAGAGCTAATAATAGTCAGATTTTAAATGAAGATAGAAGCAAACCCTCACTAAATAATACCCCACAATTAGAAGTATATTCAAATGACAGAATTATTCCATTAGATGCTGATGAGCCCATAGTTGATGAGTTTGACAATGTTGATTCGGATCTTTTTATAAGTGAATTTGATTCTGTATCATAATTTTTTCAAATTAAAAACAGCTTAGTGAGACCTAACTAAGCTGTTTTTAATTGTTAATAATTCTATTTTAATGGTCACACATATTGCATGAATTTAATTGAGGATTATATCTACTTTTTGAGATTTTCTATGAATAATAGAAAATAATGTTAAAATTATACAAAGAATAATTACATGAAGAGTAGGTAATGCTTTCATTAAGAATATACCATCAAACTGATTGATAACAAAAGCACCTACACTTGCTAATCCAAATCTAAAAATATTATTAATGGCATTTGCTGTTCCCACATTTTCTTTAACATAGCTTAACCCTTTTGATGTAAATAATGTTTGAAATAAAGACATACCAAAGGTGATGAATAACATACCTAAAATCATTCCGTAAACAGTTAAGTATATATAACCAGATGAAGCGCAGATTGTAATTCCTAAAATGGATGAAATAAAACCAAGTATTATTAAAGATCCAGTTTCCTCTGTTTTTTTAAGTTGACGTTTAATAAGAAAATTAGAAAGTAGCATTCCACAGATATTAAATGGTATGCATAGTGAAAAGAAACTATTTGAAAAATGAAAAACTCCAATGATCACTGTAGATGAAATAGAAACATAAGCGAAATAACATGCAAAAGCGAGTCCTGAACATAAGGAATATAATATAAACTTATTGTTGCTAAAAAGAACTGAGTAAGCCTTTATTTCATCCATAAATGTTTTGTTGTTTTGACTTGGTTGGTGGCTTTCTTTAATTAAAAGACATAAACAAATATTTACTATTGCATAAATACTGATTGCATAATAAATGTAATGCCAATTATTAAAAAAGTACATGATGGCTGATCCTATACTAGGACTGAGCATAGGAGAAAAACCAATCACTAACATGATAGAAGCCAAAGAAGAAGTTAAAACGTTTCCCTTAAAATGGTCTCTTACAATTGACATGCCAATAATTGTGCCTGAAGAGATCCCAAATCCTTGAATAAGCCTTGCAACGGCAAAAAACTCTAAATTATTACTACGGGTACAAAGGTAAGAGCCTAAAACAGTCAAAAACAAACCGATAGTTAATGTTTTTTTACGTCCGATTCTGTCTGATAAACTTCCCCAAAAAACCATAGCTAAACAAAAGCCAATCATAAATAAAGATGTAGATTGATTAACAAGTGAGCTAGTTGTATTTAGTTTTTCAGCAATATTTTTAACTGCTGGTAAGTAAATATAAACTGAAAGCGATGGCATTGCGCAAAATAAAGCAATAACGAATAAAAAGAATCTATTATCATGTTTAATCATTTTATAAAACTCCTATAAATCAAAGTATGAAAACTTTAACAATATGAAGTTTTTTATTCTTTCTATTTAATGACAATTTATATCGAAAAAATGACAATTTTGTTACTTCTAAATAAAAAATTATAATACCAACAAAATATAAACAATTTACAATGAATATTTTGTTAACGTTGAGAGATTTATCAATCCATTTGTTTTAAAAATACCTTAATTTTCTTTGATTATGATATAATTTTTTTTAAATTTTTTGTTTTACTTTATTTTAATGATTCCAAATTTGTTTTCTTACAGAAACTTTGCATTCGATTCTGACCATAAAAAAGACCTTCATTCTCACGAGGTGGATTCTTTGTTTGTTCCTTTAGAAGGAAATATTTTCCTTGAATGCGGTCAATTTTTATTTATAGCTACATACGGTAGTGCGATATTTGTTCCAAGGGGCATCATGCATCAAGGCCAAATGTTTGGCGGAACCAAAGGATTTAATCTATATTTCAAAGAACCAAACACAATTCTAAGTAAAAAGCCCACTAGTATTTTAATTAACGAGTTATGTCTTGCTTTGATGAAAGATTTAATTGATGAAAATCAAGAAGTGCGAGATGAGTTGATATGTTTGAAAAAATTTGAATTACTTGTCCACGAATTAAACATTAGTAAATCTAGTCCTTTTTGTCTGCAAACATATGAAAATAAAACCTTTCAGAAAATTACAGATATGATTATAAAGGCGCCTCATGAAAAAAGAAGTTTGGCTTATTTAGCAAATCATTTTGGTATGAGTGAAAGAACACTGTCACGTCTCTTTAAAAAAGAAACTGGAATGACATATAGCCAATGGAAAAATAGACTTTATTTGATGTTATCATTTAGAGCTCTTTTAGAAGGAACTTCTGTTACAAATATAGCTTACGATTTAGGCTATGAAACATCAAGTTCTTTTATTTATCAATTTAAAAAAACCTTGGGGGTAACACCCAAGGTTTTTTTAAAAAATCAATTACAATCTATATTAAAGAAAAATGGAAATTAATGAATAAGGCTTATTTTTTTGTCCAACTTCCATTTCCAGATTGATAGTATTGTCCTCTTGTCAGTCTCTGCTTGGCTTTTTGAGCAAACTGACTCGCAACTTGATTTATTGATAAATTATTTTGTTGAGCTAATTTTGAAAAATTTTGTCTTCTTAGATCATTTGTACGCTTAATCAGTTGTTTAACACTTGAAGGTACGTTTGCTTGAACAGCTCCAACATACCCATTATTCATTTCGCCAATTAAACCTTGATTTTTTGCTTGTTGCAAGGATAGGGCTGAAACATTTAGTGAAAACAAGATTAAAATAATGGCAAAAATTCTCATAAATACTCCTCTAAAAAATATTTTTATTATCCATTAATGAGTCAATTTGTTTGTCAACTTTAATATTAATTTCATGTTCAACTTTTACATTTAAATTGACTTCAATCGGTTTATCGTCGGTCACAACCTTAATTGTGGGTGTACAACCAGTTAAGAATAGTATGCAAGATAAATTGCACAATGTCCAATTAAGATTCCAACCTTTTTTTCTATATATTTGATACAATCCATTCCCCTCATTCGCTGTTTTAATCTTTTTATAAAACATAATCGTCCTAAATTGGTCTAATTTTGTCCCATTTATATCTATTTAATCCCCAAAATAAATTATAAATTATGTGACACATCTTTACCAATGGTCAGAGTGATTTCAAATAATTATAGATAAATCATATAGTAATACATAATTATTTATATAACTTTTATCACTAAGTGTACAACTTTATCACTTTATCACTTTAATTATTGAGACAAATTCATTTTATGGTTAAATTTTAGTCACTCAAACTTAGTTTTGAACTAGGTTTATAAATTAAACATTAATAATATTGAATTTTTTAGTATTAACTTATTTGTAGGTAATTAAATATGCGTGAAGAACAAGATAGTTTAGGAAAAGTATTAGTCCCTGATGATAAATTATGGGGTGCTCAAACTCAAAGATCCTTGGAACACTTTAGTATTGGGAATGATTTAATTCCACATGAAATGGTAGAGTCTTATGCTTTGTTAAAAAAAGCAGCAGCAGAAGCAAATTTTCGTGAAGGACATCTTTCAGAAGAAAACAAAAATTTAATCTGTCAGGTATGCGATGAAATTATCGCTGGAAAACATGATGATATGTTTCCTTTACACGTTTGGATGACTGGAAGTGGAACACAGTTTAACATGAATATGAATGAAGTCATTTCTAATCGTTGTTGTCAGATTATGAATACGCCTTTAGGAAGTAAAACTCCAGTGCATCCAAATGATCATGTCAACATGAGTCAATCTTCTAACGATACTTTTCCAACTGCAATGCATATTGCGACCGTTAAAAATGCTCAAGAAAAGTTATTACCAATGTTGGAATATTTGAAAAATGCAATAAGTAAAAAATCTGAAGATTGGATGGAAGTTGTCAAAATTGGTCGAACACACATGCAAGATGCTACACCATTAACTGTTGGACAAGAGTGGTCAGGGTTTGCTTTCATTTTAGAACAGCACATTGAGCGTATTAATTTTGCTCTAAAAGATGTATTACTTTTAACAATTGGTGGAACCGCTGTAGGAACTGGAATTAATACGACCAAAACATTCGGTAAAAATTTTTGCGAAATTATATCTGAGATGACTAATTTATCTTTTAAAGAGGTTCAGAATAAGTTTGCATATCAGGGATCACATGATGCTTTAAACGGTTTATCTCTGAGTATAAAAAATTTAGCAGCTTCTTTATTTAAAATAGCCAATGATATAAGACTACTTTCTTGCGGACCAAGAGCTGGATTTCATGAATTATTAATCCCGGAAAATGAGCCTGGCTCATCAATTATGCCAGGAAAAGTTAATCCAACTCAAGCAGAGGCACTCACAATGATTGCGATACAAGTTATGAGTAATAGTGACGCTATTTCGATGTCTAACGCAAGCGGCTATCTTCAAATGAACGTATATAAGCCACTTATCATTAATAATATGGCACAAAATATTCGTATTTTGTCTGATGGTATGAATAATTTTACCAAATTTCTAGTTGAAGGTACGAGTTTAAACTTACCTAAAATAAAAAATTATGTTGATAGTTCATTGATGTTAGTGACAGCACTTTCACCTGAAATTGGTTATGACAAAGCTTCTAAAATTGCTCATTACGCTGATGAGAATAATACAACTCTTAAAGAGGCGGCGTTAAAGTTAAATATTGTAACGGAAGCTGAGTTTGACCGAATCGTAGTACCTAAAAATATGACAGGACTTAAATAATGAATATTGCAGTGCTCGGTCCAGAAGGGACCTTTAGTGAAACATCGCTGAAACAAGCTTTAACAGAAATTTCATTCAATCATATCTTTGTAAAAGATTTGGGAGATTTAATCCCTATGATACAAACTGGAGAAGTGGATTTTGCATGGCTTCCATGGTGGAATTCAGGTATAGGTTTTTTGAGTGATAAAAATGGTAATGAATTTATATCACAATTTTATGAAGGAAAACTACAAATTTATTTGGATGCGTTTATGCCACTACATTTTGCTTTACTTGGTCAAGAAGGTGCACATATTGATGATATTGATACGATCCATGTTAACCCTTATGCACAAGCAATATGTAAGACTTTTTTTAAGGAACACTCCGACTTGAAAGTGATTACTGATAGCAGCTCAGCGAAAGCGGCAAAAACGGTTTCAGATTTAAAAAATAAAAATATTGCAGCATCAGCAAGCGTGAATACGGGTAAAAAATATAATTTATCTACCTTAAAGACAAGCATGGTAGCACCAAATGAAGAAGCCTTAATGCAGTTTGTTTTGTTTGGTAAACCAGAGAGTTCTTTTTCTATTAAGCCAACTGGCCAAAAAGTAACATCATTAGTTATTGAAAATAAAAACGTTGAAGAACAGAGATTTTTGGAAAACATTAATGGCGTTGAGGTTAGGTACTCAAGTCATAACAAAGAGTTAATATTAATTGATATTTACGATGGGAGCCAATTGGATGACATTTTAAATTCTATTAATAAAAATAAAATAAAAAATTTGGGTCAATATTATTCACAAAATAGACCGCATAATTTTAAATAAATTAAGATAAAAGAGAGATTGAATTATGAACAATTTAAATAAAAATCAAAAAGAAGTGGATGTGTTTTTAATAGGTGCTGGGATAATGAGTACAACACTTGGCGTTTATTTAAAAGAATTAAACCCAAATTTGAAAATTGAAATGCATGAAAGATTAGGGCAAGCGGCACAGGAAAGCTCAAATGCATGGAATAATGCAGGGACAGGTCACGCAGCGTTATGTGAATTGAATTATACACCAGAAAAAGAAGATGGAACTATTGATATAACTAAAGCACTAGAGGTTAATACTGAGTTTGATTTATCAAGACAACTTTGGAGTTATTTAGTTAAAAATAAAAAAATAGACGATCCACAACGCTTTATTCATCCCGTCCCTCACTTTAGCTTTGTAAGAGGTGATAAGGATGTAGCATTTCTGAAAAAAAGATATGAAACTCTAACAAACCATCATTGTTATTATGGAATGGAGTTTACGCAAGATCCAAAAGTTATTTCTGATTGGGCACCTTTAGTTATGGACAATAGAAAAAATAACGAGCCACTTGCTATGACACGAATGAAAACAGGGACAGATGTAGATTACGGCTCCTTGACTCATCTTTTATTAAATATACTTCAAAATAGTCAGAACTTTAATAGTGAATTTAACAGTGAAGTAAGAGATTTAAAACAAAATGATGATAAAACATGGACAATAAAAGTTAAAAATTTAGAAAGTGGTCATACTACAGAAATTAAATCCAAATTTTTATTTATTGGAGCAGGAGGTGCTGCAGTTAATTTACTTCATAAATCTGGAATACCAGAAGGTCAAGCTTATGCTGGTTTTCCTGTTAGTGGTATTTGGTTAAGAACAGATAATCAAGAAATATGTAAACAACATAATGCTAAAGTATATGGACAAGCGTCAGTAGGTTCACCACCGATGTCAGTTCCTCACTTAGATAAACGACATATAGATGGTAAAGAGTCACTATTATTTGGGCCATTTGCAGGTTTTTCTACAAAATTTTTAAAACATGGTTCATATCTTGACTTATTTCGATCATTTGATCGAAAAGACATGATGCCTCTCATGTCTGCAGGTTGGGAAAACATGGATTTGACTAAATATTTAATAGGGCAAGTTTTAGAAAGCAATGAGGAAAGAATGGAATTATTGAGAACTTTTTTCCCAGATGCGAAAAATGAAGATTGGCGTGTTGAGGTTGCTGGCCAACGTGTTCAGATTATAAAGCCGGATCCTGAAAAGGGTGGTAAGCTGGAATTTGGTACAGAGTTAGTAAGTGATAAAGATAACTCTTTGCTAGCATTGTTGGGTGCTTCACCAGGCGCATCAACAGCTTCAGCGATTGCCCTTAAAGTCCTTGAAAAATGTTTTTCTGATTTAATTAGTCCAGAACAACAATTATCAAAATTAAAGGAGATTATTCCTTCTTATGGTCAATCATTAATTGAAGATGATGCTTTATGTAAAAAAGTCCGTGCTGAAACAGCATCTATTTTAAATATTAATAATATTTAATAGTATAATTTTATTTGTTTCATAGGGTTTAGCTCGGTAACCCTATGAAATGAATTTTTTTCAAAAATCATTTCTCATCTAAAATCATGGTGTTAAAAATCAATTAAAAATTTAAAGTTGATATTTCAAATAATATAGTGTATCTTTCTTTTTTTTTGAGATGTTTCGGTTTTATAGCAACACTTTTCACTAATTTATTCCGTAACTTTAACTAAGTCATACTAAAATTTTTTGTCTTACATTATCTTTTTTAGTCTTTCTTCAAACTTAAACAGTAAATTTGATGCATTAAAATATAGTTTTCTCAAAAAAATAAATATAACAATAAGGGAAGAAATTAAGGTACCTCAAAATAAATTTTAAAACTTTAACCTTACAAAAAATTTATAAGTTAGAGTGAATTATTTTTTTGATTTAAAGGATTTAAAATTCTAATAACATACTTTAAATAGGTCATATTAATAATGATAAACTTTACAAACAAAAAAGATAGAAGATATGGAGCTGCTTTGTGGGCTGGCTTTTTAGGCGGAAATGTATCAAGCTTAGTTAAATTTGGTGCAGAAATTCCATTACCACCAAGAACTGCAGATAGAGCAAGCCCTCCTATTGAATTATTACAAGATTTTGGATTTCAGGCACAAAACTGGGTTTATTCTTACTCAAACCATGTGATTAATTTTGCAGGTTGTGGCTTTCACCACTTGTTCTCAATATTTTTTGCGATGTTGTATGCTTTTGCAGCAGAAATTTGTCCAAAAATAAAGTTATGGCAGGGGGCATTATTTGGTATTGTGATCACTATTGCTTTTCACGGTATTGCATTGCCTTTATTTAAGTTGGCACCACCCATTTGGAATTTACCCGCAGCTGAACTATTTTCTGAAACTTTAGGTCATATTTTATGGGCATGGACTATTGAAGTGTTCAGGCGTGATATAAGAAGCAGAGTTACAAAAGAACCTGACTTAAATTAATTTCCTTTAGAATTCTATATTATGTTTGTGAGGGATAATAATCCTAATATAGAGTTTACCTTTTATTTATGGCGTTGATTCCTCGGTTTTCCACTTTAAATTATCATTAATCTGATCTTCAAAATAATTAGAATTGAGCATTCGTATTGATTTCATTAATTGTAAAATATTATCTTGTATATTTACATTGAGATTAACTCTAATATTGTCATTATCCCCATCAAAGTTTTTTGAATACCCCTCAAATCTAAATCTGGATAACAAAAGCCCTTCAGGTTGATAATCAAAGTTTAAGTTTAGTTTATTGTATTTGTATGTGCTCAAAATTTGGTTTAGTAATCTTACGGCTTCATTGTCTGATTTTGCCATACTATTATAAATCGTAGAGTTTTTAACATAGTGAAATTCTCCGGGAGTTGTAGCATGTAAATCACCATCTTTTATATTTATTTGTCTATCTTTCAGCATAACTGGAACATTACCGGATAGAAATCCTGAGGCATAAACTTCACCATAACCAAATTTTTCAAAAACCTCATCTAAATTTAATTTTTTTATTTTTAAATTTAAATTGTGAACAGAGCTATTTAAATTGATTGGAACTTTTAAGGCTTCGATCGTACCCCCAAAAATCCTACTTTTTAAAGATAGCACACCATAGACAGGGTTAGACGGGTTCATTTTCCAATCAATCATTGTATCATTGATTATAAAAGGTCCCTCAATTTTTTTAACTTGTACAAATCCATCATCTAAGGATTTAAATTTAGAGTCTTTTAAATGGAAATTTAAATTTGTACCTATAAATTTATTTTTAAATAATGACAAATTTAAATGCTGTCCTTTGATATTAATTTGATTACTAAAGTGGTTATTATGCCAACTAAAAATTGATTTAATTTGTAAAGCACCTTCTGTGATATCAACATCTAACGGAAAGTCCTTTAAATAAAAGTTTTGGAAAGTTTTGTCTTGGCTAAATTCTAATGGGACTGTTTGAATTTTTATTTTGTGGTTGTCTTTGATGGATGATATGTTTACATGTGCTAAAAGAGTATTGCTTTCATTTAGAACCTTAGAATTTAAATCAACCACTTTATCTTTAACCTGTCCATTTCCAGTTAGTTTAATTTGGGGAAATTTGAGATTGTTTTTATCTAATTTAGTCAATATAGTATAGTCATAATCTAATTTATGAATGTTTTGGGTGGGTTCTAATTTTATTGTCCCTAAAATCCCTAGCCGATAATTTTGGGTAATCCAAGTTCCTTTTTTTAGAGCACTTTCTGTTTTATCTTGAAAATTAACTTCACTGTCTAATATTATATCTGTTGAATTGAATGCAATATTATTTTGGTTTATTTTGGGGTTGGATGAGTTGAGGTGAATCATTTTTACATTAGCACTCGAGTCCTTAATAGATATTTGGTCTTCATCTTTTTTAATTTGTATCCGATTAATATCAAATTTTATCTGTTTGAGAAAGACATTAAAGCTTTCAGAGTTAAAATTATAAAACATGTTGGAGTTAAAATTTAAATTGAGGTTAGAAACTGAAATATCTTTTTTAAACTGAAGCTTTTTTAATTTTAAAGAGTTTTTGATGTCTGAATGACACTTAAAATTTGAAAAGGAGCACGTTAATTTTCTCATATCAGATTTTGCATTAAAATTTTTGGAAGTCACTAAGATTGAAGAAGGTTTTAATAAATTGATTTTTTGAGAAGTTACCAAAAAGTTAGCTACAAATGGCTCAACAGAAAATTTTTCATCGGAGATACCAATATCAAATTGACTCAAGTATTTAGAATGGATATTAATATCCTTATTTGAATGAAGGTTCAATATATTGTTTTCATATTTAATGTAGAGAGTTCCCTTTCTTTTCTCAATTACATGCCCTATGTCTAAATTATTGAAAAGGGGGTTTTCAATATTTAAGACACAATTAATTTTATCAATGTTTGTGTTTTGGGCAGTAATTTGACATTCATCATTTTGATAATCAATGTTCAAATTGATTTTATGATTATCATGGATCGATAAATTTATTTTATTTTGATTTGAATAACTCTCAATGAAAGAACTTTGGCTCTGATTATTTTTTTTTAAAATAGTCTTATCAAAATTCCATTGATTATATCTTAGATGATTAACTTTAATAACATTAAATGTATTTAAATTTATTTTATATATGGAATTTAGTAAATTTTTCAGTTCATTAGTATTTAAATTAATTTTTTTTGGGATTGATGATTTAAATTGATCGAATGAATTTTCAAAAGAGTTTTTCTTTCTTTTTCTTTATAGGAGCTATGTACAAAAAGTTTTTGAACTTTGATAGTATTTGGCTTTTCTGATTCGGCTTGATTAACACTAAAGTTTAAACTGCTTTTAAGATGATTAAACCTTGTATCAAAGTGAATATTTTTCAAATTAATTTTATTGAATTCAAGGTTATCAATTATTCCATTTTTTATTTGACTTGAAAATTGACTATTTAATGGATCATATTTAAAGAAAGACTTTGTATCAAAAAGTGTATAAAGATTAAGTTTATCATTCGAGTTGGCCATAACCAGAGAGGAGGTTATTTTAATTTTCTTCAACATTAATTTTGGATATGTACGAGCATGCATTTTATAAAAAATGACTGTTGATGGTATAAATTTTGATTTCTGGCGCAAATCTTCGGGAATTTGAATAAGTGTTTGGCTAGTTCTGATTCGATATATGTTTTTAAGATTAAACCAGTTATCTTCAGATTTTGTGATTTTTATTTTTTGGGAGTCAACAATAAATCCATCATAGTTTAATTTTAATGTTTTTAGGTAAATACTTTTTTTATCATAGGAAATACCACTAAAACCTTCTATAGTAATGCCTAATGTCTTCAAATATATGGCAAAAATCGAAAAACCAAATAAAATTAAAAATATGACGGAAATAATGGCAAATAATATCCATTTTAATAACTTCAAAAGATGAACCATCCAAAAAACACCATATATTTAATATACATAAAAATATAAAAAAAGTTAAATACTATGGACAATATTAGTGCATTTGCCCTGCAAAGCATCAATACAAAGAAATCTAAAGAAAAAATAAATAATAAAATCAATATCTTAAATTTTTTTAATTATGGCATGATTATTGCAATAGTATATAGAGTCTACTTTGTCAAATTATTAGGAATTTTATGAATTTTAGAGCTTTTTTAATTTTTGTTTTTGTTTTACTGCCTAACGTTTGTTTTGCAGATGGCATTAATTCTGGCGATACTGCCTGGATGTTGGTTTCGAGTGTGCTGGTGCTTTTTATGACCATACCTGGATTAGCGTTATTTTATGGAGGTATGGTCAGAAAAAAAAATATTCTTTCTCTAAGCATGCAGGCCTTTGCAACAGCATGCATTATTAGTTTACTTTGGTTTTTTGTAGGTTATTCGCTTTGTTTTACCGAGGGTAATGCTTTTTTGGGTGATTTAACTAACATTGCTTTAAACAAATTATCAATAAATTCGCTTAGTGATACTATTCCTGAATCATTGTTCGTAATGTTTCAAATGACATTTGCTATTATCGCACCCGTTATTATAGTCGGTGCTGTTGTTGAGCGTGTAAAGTTTTCAGCCTTAATTCTTTTTTTATCATTATGGAGTATTCTTGTTTATTGTCCTATCTGTCATTGGGTATGGGGCCCTGACGGCTGGCTTGATAGTTTAGGTGTTCTTGATTTTGCCGGTGGAGATGTGATTCATATTAACGCAGGGATTGCTGGTTTGGTGGCTGCTATGGTTTTAGGACCTAGGTATAATTACAAAAAAGATAATATGTCGCCACATAACCTGATATATGCCGTTATTGGAGGAGCTTTATTATGGATCGGATGGTTTGGCTTTAATGCGGGCTCTGCTGCAACTGCAGGAAAAGCAGCAGCTATGGCTATGCTAGTGACACAAATTGCAACTGCTGCTGCAGGTGTAACATGGATGTTTATCGAGTGGTACATTCATAAAAAGCCCAGTTTATTAGGAATCATTTCTGGTTGTGTCGCTGGTTTGGTTGCCATTACTCCTGCTGCAGGTTTTGTGGATCCTGTTGGTGGTTTATTTACAGGAATTTTTGGAAGTGCGGGTTGTTATTGGGGCGTTACAGTTTTAAAAAGAAAATTAAATATTGATGATTCTTTAGATTGCTGGGGTATTCATGGCATAGGGGGAATTATTGGTGCCATAACAACAGGTATTTTTGCTTGCAAATCAATTGGTGGAACTCCTGGATTATTAGAAGGCAATTTCATGCAAGTACCGATCCAATTGGTGGGTGTTTTAAGTTCAATTTTTTATAGCGGAATTGTTTCTTATATTATTTTAAAAGTAATTGATAAGATGCTTGGCTTTAGAGTCGCTTTAGATGACGAACAATTGGGACTTGATTTATCTTGTCATGATGAAAAATTAGGATAGTAAATTCATATAAAGGAAAAAACAATTAGAAGCTCTTTGTAGTTAAAAATATATAATAGTTTAAAATTAGGTGAATTAGTATATCTTACATAGACTTACTCAATTCACTCTTTTTACCCTTATCCTATCTGCATTGATTCAATATATTCTTCGAGTTTTTTCCGGTCTACGATTACCAGCTTATTTTTTTCTTTAGTGATTAAGTTTAACTCCATTAACCCTTTAACAGCTCTTCTGTATACGCGATCAGAGGTACCAAAACGTTCAGCTTCTTTTATTGAAGAATTAAATGATGTTAACTTTTTTTCTGTTTTTAACAGATCAATGGCAATATTATAGGATATGGGATGAAGAATTCTTTGATACATAACATCCAAAGAATCAAGGTAATCATATGATAAAGATGTAGTGAAAATTAAATGGTATTCAGGCTTTTCTTCGAGCAACTGCTCAAGCAATGCCATACTAATTACTTCAACATTAATTTTTTCAGACGCGACAACTGTTGATTGGATGAGTGTATTTGAATAAAACTCCATTTCACCAATTATCGTATGATCACATTTTACATTCCCTAGTTGGTAGGTTTTTCCACCTAGAGTTGTCATTTCAAAAGCAATAGAACCATCATAAATTAAATATAGGTATTGCAGACTTTGATTTTGAGTCATTAGGGTAATATTTTTTGGAATGCACTTACTTCCTAAAAAACACTTTTTCAAATCATTTAAAAAGGGTTCTTTTAATTGATTTAATTTTTTGTAGAATCTGGTATGTTTGTATATTTCAAAATTTAATTGCATAGTAATGAGTAGTTTGTATCATTTCATATACTCATATTAACTACTCATTCATGTGATTGCCAATAAATTTATTTTATTACTTAATCAGTGTCTCAAGAGCTAATTTTAAAGCTTCCTGTTCATTAAATTTTGTGTTTAGGCTATTTTGGGTATAATTTGAGATTTCATCAAGTACATCGTTAGAAAAATTTGTTACAACAAATAAGATTGATGCTGCTTCTATTCCCCTCAATCTAGCAAGAGTTAACAGAGTCGAGGTTTCCATATCGCAACCAATAACATTTTTTTGAGACCAAAAATGTAATATCTCACTTTCATTATCGATATAAAAAGAGTCATGTGAGCGGACAATGCCAAAATAATGATTAAGCTGGGTATCACTTAATATTGAATCTTCTATTTTTCTCATTAGATGCCTTGACGCAACTGCGGGAAAACCATCGGCGACATAAGACTTTGAAGTCCCTTCATCACGAACAGCACCTTCGGCAACAATAATATCACCATGATTAATGTCATGTCTCAGAGAGCCACAAGAACCCACTCGTATGATTTTTTGAACATTACATTTGTTGAGCTCTTCTATTACAATTCCAGTGGAGGGACTCCCTATACCTGTGCTACAAATAGTGATTAATTCATTTTGATAATAACCATTTAACACTTTAAATTCTCTATTATGAGCTATTAAAGTAGTATCTGTTAGTAAGAAAGAGGCTCGAGTTACTCTTTCAGGATCACCACAAATGATAACTTTTTTAGATATTTGCTCAGCACTTACATGAATGTGCGGCATTACTTTATTTATCATATTAATTTATTTTTATTAAAAAACTTAAGGTAATCATACAGGATCAAGATTAGATTAAAAGGACTTATGTCCTTTCTAGGAGTCACTCATAAAATATGCATTTTAAGAATTAAGTTTTTTATCAAAATAGCATTTGAAATTATAATAGGGTTTATAAATATGAGGCTAAAAAGTATGATATATAATAGGGAATATCCGATAATATTATTTAAAGAAAAAATGGTTAAAGCACTTCCAAATGATTTTTTTAATTTTACATTGGAAAAATTGACACTGTAAAATTCATCTAACCCAAGATGCGTAATGTAACCAATTAAAAAGCTGAAACCAAAAACTAATGATGATAGCGATGAAAATTTTAAACCCCAATGAGAAAGCATGTAAATTAAAATCGATATCAAAAGACTCATCGGAATAGAATGAAAGAGTCCTCGATGGGAAGTTAAATGTCTAAAGGCATTAATTAAGCCATACCTAATTACTAAATATGTAGAAAAAAAAGAAATAATACAAATTAATAAACTGGCATGATTGGTGACAAAAATAAGGCTAAATGTTGAAAAAAACAAGGCAAGCAATGTAAATATTATTTTGATGGATTCCGAATGATCTGAGTCGATGTCAGGAAAAATGCCACCAATAATTGTGAGGCAAAGACACGCTAGGAAATAATGAATGGAAACAACATTCGCACTGAGAAATAAAGAGCTGCTTAAAACTCCTGCTATTGCGGCACCAGAAAAATGAGTTTGAAAATTTGCCATATTTTATTTATTATTATTTGAATACATAACCATATGATAAATAATGTTTTAATATATTTCAATTTTGTAATATAGGTGCTCAAAATTTATGCGTATTTAATCTAAATACGACATTTAATTGTCATTTATATAAGTTTATAAGATGGGATATGTTGCTTAAAGGGAACCGAATGAATACAAAAACAATAATGCTTCTTTGTGGGGGCGGTGAGTCAGAGCACGAAATTTCTTTAAAATCTTCAAAATACATAGAAGAAAACCTTAATAATATTCCCAATGTAGAATACATTAAAGTTGAAATCAAAAAAAATGGATGGTATTGCCCAAATGATGATAAGGTGTCTTTTGATTTAGATGGTAATTTAAATATGACAACATCTAAGTTAAAAATTGATTATGTTATCCCCTGTATCCATGGTTATCCTGGAGAAACAGGAGATATTCAATCTCTCCTTAAAATGTCTAATACACCTTATTTGGGTTGTGACTCAGAATCTAGCAAAATTTGTTTTAATAAAGTGACAACTAAATTATGGTTTGATGCACTTGGTATAAAAAATACACCTTACATCTTTTTGCAAGATCAATCTGAAGATGCATTGCTTGAAGCTTCTAATTTTTTATTTGAACATGAAGAGGTTTTTGTAAAAGCGGCTTCTCAAGGCTCATCGATTGGTTGTTATAAAGTAGATAACATTGGAGAGCTGTTAGAATCTATAAAAAAAGCATTTACTTATTCAGATGTGGTATTAATTGAAAAATGCCTGAAGGTTAGAGAGCTTGAAGTTGCAGCGTATGAAATGCAAGATCAATTACATGTCAGTTTTCCTGGTGAAATCATTGCACCTCAAAACAGCCATTATACTTTTGAAGAAAAATATAGTGCTGACAGTCAATCAGTGACCCATGTAAAAGCCTCTAATTTGACAGCACAGCAAGTTGAGATCATTGATATTTTATCTCGAAAAGCTTTCAAATTTTTAAATTTAAAAGATTTATCACGCATTGATTTTTTCTTAACGGAAGATGGTGAAATTTATTTAAATGAAATCAATACATTTCCAGGAATGACTGAAATATCGATGTTTCCCAAGATGTTAATTGAAAATGGACATTCATTCCAAGAATATCTGAAAGATAAAATAAATGCTGAATAATTTCTTTTAGTAAATATTTTTTAATTTGAATGATTAATAATTTTAAATACCTTTTTTGTTCTTAAGTAAGTAACATACAAATCAATGTGTTACAAGTAATGCTAATTTAAGGGGCAAAATAGGTAATCCTATCATAACCATATATTTTATAGTGTATTTTATGTGATATAATCAAAGATTACTTTCATATAGGTAGTCTATGTATATTTTTGTTGTGTCGAGATGGGTTACTTCCATTCTTTTTTCTTTTTAAATTTATCCATTTCAACATTTCTTTTGGCAATTTGACCGACATATTGAGCTGGCATAGCAGAGCTTTTCCATCTGCCTTTGGATTGTATCTCATTAATTTGATAGCCATCTTCTGATAAATCAAGAGAGGCGCCAATTCGTGGCGATTGTCCTGAAAAGATAACAGAATGAGATAAATTTAACTCGACAGCGATACGTCTAAACACCCTGTAAATAGAGGAAGGATCCATAGGCTGGTTATGAATATGTCCATGTTTATTTATACTTCGAAAAAGAAACCCCTCTGTAATTAAGCTGTGGTTGAGCCATTTGCTGATTAATAACGAAGTTTCTTCAGACAAAGTGAACATGTAATCTTCTATCGTTAGAGTTATACTTTTCGGGTTTTGTAAATCTAAATTATTTAAAGTAATGAGTTTTAGCTCTGTCCTTTTTAACATGGCTTCGAACATTAATGACCAAATCGCTAAATCTCTTAAATCTTTTAATCGTTCACTATTGCCTAACTTTTCAATTAATTGATCTAAATGAAACTTTCGAAAAGGAGCTGGCTGCTTAAAATCATTGGTTTTGTCATTATGAATCGACATTAACAAAAGTTTTATTTCTTGATGATCCACGGGAGTGACATAACCATGGCAACGATGAACGAGAGAAATAGTTATACAATATCTTTTAATGGTAGCTAATTTTCTTGTTTTTCGAACATGATTCAAATAAAGCTTAATTACTTTAGGTGTTGCTGGAAGAGGTATCATCTGATGCTCTAAACAAAAATTAATAAAATGATTCCAGTCATTATTAAATGAAATCAAGGTATTAGGTGCATAGGATTGTTGCGTGATTTCCTTCCAAGGCTCTATTGAGGCAATGTTTTTAGAAAATACCTTCATACTTTCTCGTTTTGTAATGGGGCAACTAATCTCTGTTATTACTCTTTTCATTTTCTAAGGCACTATAACTTATTGGTAGTTTAAAATTATATAACTTTTATCTATAAATCAATGTAAAAGGAACAATTATTTAATATATTTAACAAAATGTGTGATTAGTATTTTGAAAAAATATATAATACAGTCCAATTTTAAATATTATTGATTGTTAATAGCCAACGGGATAAGAACTTATGAGTGATAATTCAAGACTTGTTTATTCAACCGAATTTGGAAAAATTAAAGAAGACAAACCACAAGAAACCTTTGACGGTGACGGTATTGTTCGAATTCAAAGAGAAACAAAAGGACGAAAAGGAAAAGGTGTATGTGTTATTTCTGGTATTAACCCACTTGAAAACAATTTAAAAGATATTTGCAAAAAACTAAAACAAGCCTGTGGCTGTGGTGGCTCTGTTAAGGGAAAACAGATAGAAATTCAAGGCGATAATAGAGAAAAAATAAAAAGTGTTTTAGAGGGTATGAGCTTTAAAGTAAAGTTTGCAGGTGGATAAAAATCCTGCTTAAAGAGTCTAAGCAGGCAAATAAATACAAATAATATAACATGCTAATATCCATTAGCATCTACAAAATAACATGCTTAGTTTTTCAATTGTCAACAAATTGACAAATTTAAATTATTATCAGGACAAATTATATGAAACAAATTTCACCGAATGAACTTCATCAACTTATTCAATCGGACAGTGGAAATCTTTTTTTATTAGATGTGAGAGAAAAGTGGGAGTTCGATATTGCCCGATTAGAACAATCTATTAATATCCCCATGTCACAAATTCCATCAGCTTTAAATGAGCTTGATGAAGAACAAACCATCATTTGTATTTGTCACCATGGTATACGAAGCATGCATGTGTGTAATTATTTAATGCAAGCAGGATTCGATAATGTGATCAATCTAACCGGTGGAATCGACAAATGGTCGTCTGATGTTGATCCCAATGTAAGTAAGTATTAATTATCACTGATTTTGACAAAATCATGCTTAATATCAAGGCAATATAATTGAAGTTTATTGTCTTTAAAATAAAAAAAGCCACCAGAATTTTTTTCCATAGGTGGGTTAAATTTAATTTCTAAAGAGTGCTCATCTATATAGGCAATATATCCTGTAAAGTGGATAATTTTCTTGTTCATATCGTAGTAGCCTTTTATTTGGCCCTCAACAATATTTATTTGCACCTTTACGTTTAAATATTTTTGCCAGGAACCTTGCCAAGTTCCAACTAAAAATTCTTGATAGTTTTGAAGTGATATGGTCATTATTTGATTTATTTAATATAGTTTTCAAAGTTTGTTAGAATTTTATTCACCCTTCTTTTATTGACGCCAAAATCATAATAACCTACCAATGCAAAACTGAGCATCACCAAAGATGATGTTTTTTCATCGATAGGAATTAGTTTAACAGTCAATAAATCTGGAAATCGAAAGAAAAAACTTCGAAATACATATTGTCTTTCGTTATTTTTATTCGAATAGGATAAGGTAAATCTTTTTGATTGTACAAAAGTATTCCATTGTTGATTGAGTTTTTTTAAACTCATATTATAAATTGGCACAATTAAGTCCGGAGTGACAGTCAATTCATTATGTTCCGGTGCTGCAAGATACCAGTTTTTTTTATCTGGTTTTTTTAAATTATCAAAATTAATAATTTGTTTAGTGACTGTAGAACGACTTCTTTGTCCCCACTTCATAGATATACTTCCTTTTAATTCGGGTTACTAGTGAATTCTATCTATCCTAATTTTTTACAACAAATAAAATGATATTCAATTAGGTTCATTAATTTCTATTATATGATTAAATTTAATGGTTTTTTATGATTAATAGCAAAAGTTTCACTTAATTTGTGAAGTGAGAAGACTAATAAGATATTCAAATAAAAAAAATATGTTTTTTATTATTATATGCTTATAAAAGTTGAAATATATTTGATGTTTATAACTTATAAAGTTTAAAATATAAAAAAAAAATTTTCTTATATGATTAAAATTAACGGATTAACTAAACACTATACGAAGCAGCAAGATATTCGTCCTGCTCTCAAAGACTTTACTTTGGATATTCAAAGCGGTGAAACTATAGTTATAGTAGGCTCTTCAGGTTCCGGCAAAACCACATTACTGAATATAATAGCAGGGACTTTAAGGCCAACAGATGGAAATGTATGGATTGATGGCAATTGCGTCCAAAATATGTCTCTTTATGAATTAAAGTCCCAAATTGGATTTGTCTTTCAACAAGCAGGTTTGTTCCCGCACATGTCTGTTTACAAAAATATTATTTTACCAATCATCACCTCAAATATAAAAACAGTTCCCAAAGAGCTTCAAATAAAAGCAGAGGACCTTATCCAACTTATGAATATGGATAAAAAAATGTTGCTTAATTTCCCTAGTGAATTATCAGGCGGGCAGCAGCAAAGAGTGAATATTGCCAGAGCACTATCGACAAATCCAGATATAGTTTTAATGGATGAACCTTTTAGCGCTCTAGATATTTTAACTAAAAACCAGTTATATGATGAAATTAAAGTTCTAAATCAAAAACTAAAAAAAACGATAGTGTTGATCACACATGATTTCAGTGAAGCATTATTGCTTGCTGATAAAATTGTGGTTATGGACCAAGGTGAGATTCAACAGATTGGAACGCCAAAAAATATCGTGCAAAAACCAAGTAATGACTTTGTTAGACAGTACAAAAGTCAGTCATTAATTTCATATGAAAAAATCAAACATTTTATAGAGTAATCATGGATATTTTATACAGTTTTTTTTCAAAACACGGAAATGATTTAATCGAAAGGTTACTAGAGCATATTTATATTTCTTACTCAGCTCTTTTTATCTCGATAGTTATCGCTATTCCACTCGGCATTTTCTTGTTTTATAAGCCAAAAATGAGAAAAGTTGTTTTTGCTTTTGTAAATATTTTACAGACGATACCAAGTCTTGCCATTCTTGGTCTTTTAATTCCTTTTGTCGGTATTGGTTATCCGCCAACACTTATTGCCTTAATAGCATATGCACTGCTTCCTATAGTACGAAGCACCTATACTGGTTTAATGGATATTCCTAGGGAATATGTTTCAGCTGCCGAGGGTCTTTATTTAACTAAAACTCAAAGGCTTCAACATGTTTTCTTACCGCTTGCAATTCCATCAATTTTTTCAGGAATCAGAATCGCTTCTGCAATGACCATAGGTATAACGACGATTGCAGCATTCATTGGTGCAGGTGGTTTAGGTGATTTTATAACCCAAGGGTTGGCATTGAACAACAATACGCTTCTTCTTCTCGGAACCATTCCTGCAGCAATTCTTGCAATTGCTTCTGATTATTTAATCGCAAAAATTGGAATACTTTTTAATAAAAAGCATGTAAAAGCAAAGCCCAAAAGAGTCATGAGCAATTTGACATGGGCTCTTTTATTCATATTTATAATAGGCTCTTGTTATTATTATTTCTCAAAAATACAAATGAAAAAAACAACAAAACTGTGGTTGTTGCAAGTAAAAACTTCACAGAGCAGTATATTCTTGGCAATATAATCGCTTTGATGTTAGAAAAGCACACTGGTTTAAAAGTAGAAAAAAAAATAAATTTAGGTTCAACGGATATTGTAACAGAAGCCCTTAAAAAAGGAGCTGTTGATATTTATCCTGAGTATACGGGCACAGGACTTCTGACGGTTTTAAAGCAACCCTTTAATCCTAAATTATCCAGTCAAGACATTTATAATACCGTTAACAAAGGTTATGAAGATAAATATGGTATTACATGGCTAGAACCATTGGGTTTTTATAACTCTCAAACCTTGGCTATTTCAAAAGCAATCGCTTCAAAATTTGGGGTTTATAAGTTAAGCCAGTTGAAGTTGGTTGAAAGCAAACTGAAACTTGCAGTTCCATCTGAATTTTTGTTAAGAAAAGATGGCTTTCCAAATTATAAGAAAGTATATGATTTAAATATTCCAAAGTCTCAAATTAAGCTTATGGAACCGAATTTAATGTATCAAGCATTTAAGACAGGTATTGTTAATACCATTTTAGTGTTTACAACAGATGGACAGCTTAGTAAATATGCTATAGTGCCTTTAGAGGATGACAGGCACATCAATCCTCCTTATGATGCGGCAATTGTTGCTAGAGAAGCAATTTTAAAGAAGCACCCAGAAATAAAATGTGCATTAAAGCCTTTGAATCACTTAATCACAAATAAAGTGATGCAATCGTTAAATTATCAGGTCGATATTGAAAAAAAATCACCGCTAGAAGTTGCCAGAACCTTTCTAGAAGATAAAGGACTTTTGTCCATAAATTTACATTGTGATACAAATAGGCAACAATAGATTAATACTCTCGAATAACTTGTTGGAAAGTGCGCAAATGATCTTTACTTTTAGGAGATAATTTTATTTAAAGTTTAAATTTTAAAATTTAATTGTTTTCGAAGTAAAGAATTCATTGAAGTATAGATCATAAAAAGATATGATAGTTTCCTTAAAAGGATGCGACATTGTTGATAATAATTAAAGTTTAAACAAAAACCTTAAAATTATTACAAAGACATAATAAAAATAATGAATCGCAGTATAAAAATTCCTTAAAACTTAATTTTTTAATTTTCAGATATAAATGTAAATGGAAGAACCCTTAATCTAATCAGACTGAATATTTCAATGTTACTTTTAGAATGTTCATTGAATTGTCAGCTAAACTCGTTACTAAAGATTTCAATTTCATAAATTAAACCTTATGAAATAACGAAAGAATAATTTGAAATATAGTTTTTAATGAATAGATAAATTTATAATGTTGGACAAAAATAAAATAATTAAAACACTCATAGTCGATGATCACCTTTTTATTGCAGAAGGAGTCAAGAGTCTATTAGAAAATACAGAGCAATTTGAAGTCACAGGTATTTGCAATAATGGTTTAGAAGTTTATGATTATTGCTTAAAAAATTTACCAGAGCTAATTATCCTTGATTTATCTCTTCCTGGAATGGATGGCTTAGCAGTACTTAAAAAATTAAAAGGTCGGTGGCCACAAACAAAAATTGTCTGTTTGAGTGCAGATACAAAAGAAATAACAGTTAAACAAGCTATTGATTCTGGTGCCTCAGGTTACGTTCTAAAAAGAAGTTCTCAAGAAACGTTGTTAAAAGCGATTAATAATGCTTTTATTGAACAAAAGTTTATCGATGAAGCTATTCAGATTAGTTTGATATCTACAGATTTAGATCAAACAGAAAAGAAAGATCCTCCAAAAAAATTAACCCCCAGAGAGTTGCAAATTTTAAAACTAGTCGCTGAAGGTCATAAAAATCGTGATATTGCAGAGCTACTTGTGATCAGTTTAAAAACTGTTGAAGCACATAGGCTTAATCTAATGAGAAAATTACAAGCGCATAATGCACTTGATTTAATGAATTGGGCAAGTAGGTTAGGGCTTAGATTAGATAAATGATTTTCAAAACAGAAAATACATCAATCATTGTTAAAATTATCATGGTTAATGTATTGTTATATTTAGTTTTAAATGCTGCAACTTTGTATGGATATTATAGAGAAGATCAATCGAGAATTGATGCAATTAAAGAAAATAATCATTATATAAATACATTACAAAATAAGTTTCAAGACTTTGACCATTTTGGTAAAAAAGATTTAGATGATCTTGTCAACTTTACTCTATTTCGTCTTCAAGATGAAGATGATTATGATTTAAAACCAGAGCAAAAAAACTTAACTTTAAATGATATTGATAGACCTCAAAAAGCTTGTGTATCGACATCCTATAATAAATCAAATTTAGCGAAAGAGATTTTAAATAAAATTAATTACTCATTACCTTATTACAAAGGTTTTATAAAAGTTTTTGTATCAGCACCAAAAGAAAATTTACTTGTGTATAAAAACTATTCTTCTTGCGATGATTTGACAACAACAACGAAAGAAGCTTTAGCAGATGTTTCTTCTTTGATTGCAGGAAGTAGAATAAGTTATCAAGGGTATCATTGGGGGAAGTTAACTAAAATAGAAGCTCCGACAATTACTGGAAAATTTGAAGAAACTGCGGCAATTCCAGTTTTTAAAAGGATTAAGACTAAAAAATGGGGCCTTATAAACATTGGTGGATTAATGCGTGTACCTTTGATTGATTATTTGGAAAATTCCAACTCCCAGCAAAACTTTTCTATTGTCCTCAATAGATTTAATAACAAGGTATATCCTCAAGGCACACACTTGCCAGCATCTTTAATTAAGATGCTCAAGACTCCATCGAAAAAAGAAGCAAAAATACCAGAAAAATATCCTTTCGTTATATCATCTAATGAAAAGGGAATGTTATTAAAAAATCAAAATAGTGTCTTTGCTGATCAGCTACCTTTTCAGTTATTAAAGTCAGCTTTATCAAAAATTACTCCAACCAACGAAGAAACCACGGAGCCTCGTGATTTGAGAATTGGAAAGTATATAATTACTAAACAAATTGTTACAAGCACTCCCTTTGAGGTTGTGACTGTAACTGCTCTAGATCAGAGAGTGAATATATATAAAAAACATCTATTAGAATCTTTTCCTTTATTTGTTATTCTTCAGCTTGTTATGGCTTTTGTTACGTTACTTATACTAGAAAAAAACTTCACTTTACCTTTAAAACAGCTCATACAGTCAATTAAAGCAAAACAAAAAACAAAAGATAATGTGATGTTTAGAACAAACCCAACAATTAATGAGTTTAATAAAGGTTATAATCAGTTATTGAGTGAAATTGAAGAATACAATAAAAATTTAGAACATAAAATACAAATACGAACTAAGCAGTTAGAAGCAGCAAAAAAGTCTGCAGAGCTTAAAAGTTTTTACAAAGAAAAAGAAATGGATATGTTAACGCATGAAATTAGAACGCCATTAAGTAGTATTATGGCTTCTGGTGAACTTTTGACAAAAGAACTTAAAGAAACTTCAGAGCAGAATAAGTTTTTGCTAAAAACAATTAATGAAAGTTCAAATGTCCTTCTTGAGCAGATGAATAACTTAATAGTAATCAGACGTATTGAAGCTGGCCATATGAACTTTCAATTCAAAAATGTATCAATATTGGATATTATTGAAGAAAGTGCATCTATTTTTTATCCTAAATTAAAACGTCAAAAATATACTTTTACGACTTTAGTAAAGTCTAGAAATATGCCTGAATTCATTAAAACTGATTCGTTTAAGGTTAAACAAATCCTTATCAATATTATTGGAAATGCTTTTAAATTTTCCCAGGATGGTACCATAAGTTTGTTAGTATATGTTAAAAATAAGCATTTGTTTTTTTTAATTAAAGATGATGGTTTAGGTATTAGTCCTGAGTTCCAAGGAAAACTATTTGTACCTTACACGCGTGAGCATTCTAATATTAAAGGTATTGGCCTAGGTTTAGTTTTATCGAAACAGCTAGCACAAGGGTTAGGTGGTGATATTATTGTAAAAAGTCAGCCAGGTAAGGGCTCTATTTTTACATTAATGATTCCACTTAATGAGCCTCAAAATGTAAACTTTATTTCCCCAAAAACTTTTAATAATAAAACCATTTCGGCACCGACTAATCTTTGGCGCCAACTACAAGAATGGGGGTGTGTTGTGAATGATGAGCAAAATAACCAATACAGAATTTTACAAGATCCATCATATCCCTTTTCACCCTCGGCTTTATTTAAAAAACTTATTTCGCTTAAAAATGAAGTTTCTGATGATGCAGCTTCCTCAAATCCACATAAGAAGGTAGCTGATTCTTGTAAGTATGCTTTAAAAATACTTGTTGTTGATGATGTTGGCATTAATAGAGATATATTCAAAATAATGCTTGAATCCCTAGGACATAAGGTTTTGACAGCAGGCAGTGGAAAAGAAGCCCTTCATCTAGGAACAAAAAATGTTTTTGATGTTGTCTTTATGGACATTAGGATGCATGTAATGAATGGTGTTAAAGCTTCTTTAAAGTGGAAAAAAAATGATGAGATCTTAGATACTGATACGCCTATAATATCTTTGACTGCTAATGAGGGAATCCATAACAAGTTTCCCGTTTTTTTTAAAAATGTTACAAAACCAGTCAGTATATCTACTTTTCAAGAAGTATTACAAAAAGTTGTAATTCATCAGCAAGACAGAGGTGTGGAGTTAAATATTCTCAAACAAAATGAAACACCAATGATTTCTGATCCTAATTTAAAAATAAATGCCAAAAAAGAAATTAAAAGAATGATTAACGAATTAGATGATTACTGTGCAAATGAGAAGTGGAATAAAGTTAACGATTTACTTCATATTATTAAAGGAAGTTCCGGGCAGTTTGGCTATATTACGCTTTTCGACTACATCAACAGTATTGAAGATATTGTGAAATTAAAACAGAATTCAGATTTAATCAATCCTTCTGTTCTTTTGGCTCTACTAAGTTATAAAAATAAATAGCTTTGTTTACTTTTTCTGCACAATACATGTTAGACAAGTTTATTTCTAAATTTGAAGATATTAAAAAATAAGAAATATCTTTAGCCAACCAAACCTTAAAGACTCTTGCACACTTCGCTATTCATCTCATTAAAAAGTTAATCGTTAAATACAAATTTTAAAAATATAAATAAAATTTTTAATAACTTATAACTATTTTTATAAGAAAAAAAGGCTAATTATTATATCTTTTTAACTATACAAATTCATAGTGACATTGAACAGGTCGCGGTTTTTGAAAATATAAATATAAATATAAATATAAATATAAAAATGAAAGGGAAAAGGGATGAAAAATTTAGGTTCAGTTTGTAAAAAAATAATAGATGATTGTTATTCAGATTCATATTCATTTAAAAAGTTTCATAAGAGATCTGAGCAAGATAATAATGTGATACAACAAAATAATAATGAATTACGATTATATAAAAGCAATGAAGAAATTTCTGATAATTTTTGCTTTCAAGATCAGAAAGATGGCATTAGTTTAATGTTTTTAATGATTATTAATTTTATAAAAATGTAAGATATCGTTTTAAAAAATCTATTTTTCTTAATTAAATAAAAAATAAAATTCTTTTTATAAGTAATGATGTTTTTTGAAAGTTGTATTTCAAACAATTAGTTATAATTTAAGTTATTAGTATTAAATGATATCCGAAAGACTATTAGGGGGAAACATAATGATTAAGAGTAAACTATTTCAAACAATTTTGTTGATTGGTTTAAATATTTCTTCATTTAATGTTTTCTCAAACGAGGTTTATGATTTTGTGAAATTAGATGCAAGAACTAGTATTACTGATGAGGACTATGTCAAGGACTTGATTGTTTTTGGAACAGCTACAACATTATGTCAGCAAAAAAAGTTGCTAGATGATAAATCTAAAATAGCATTTGATAACTTCTCAAATTATTTCCAAGCCGTTGCCGCTGGTGTAGATGATTATGATGATCTGAATTATGTTTTAGGACAAATTAAGAAAAACACTTCAAATGGTAAGGCTTATGTGTCTCTAAAAGATTGTACTTATTATGCAAACCGAATTGATTATGAGATTCCTAAAAATGTAGTCCCTGACTTTCTAAAAATGTATTATCAACATAAAAATTAATATTATCTTTTAATTCTATTTTGAAACAACTTTAACTCTCAAAATTAATAACTTAAGGTCTAAACCTTATATAATCTTTAACACAAAACATGCAAAATAATCATAGTGTTACGTTTTTAAGCATAGGTATTTTGACATGGAAAAGATTCACTTTATATTATTTAAGGCAGGATGTTCAGCTTCTTTTTTAGGTAGAATCCACAATATTAAAAGAATGACGCTTGTTATGTCTTTAGGTCCTGTTATTCCTTCAAGTATAAAAAATAATAAAAACATTGAAGTTGTGAGTTTTTCAAAGGAAGCCTTTATTGAACATAGCGAAGGACTCAAAAACTTAATTTCACCCGCTAAGTCGGACACTAAATTTCAACTTACCTTCGAAAAAACACCAATTAATAAAGAAATCCTTGATGCTTTTTTAAATTTAAAGGAAGTTGATACAAAGTCACTATTTTTATTTATCTATACATATTGTTTGGGGATGAATCGAGAGTATTATTCAGATCTATGGAATCATGTGGTTGGAGGAAAAACTTCAATTTTAAATTTTATCATAAATAATATAAATTCATCTGATACTGTTTCAGATTATGCTGAACATTTTAAAATATCAGTGCGTTCTTTAAACCACCTTTTTCTTGAACAATTTAACGTTTCCGCAAAACAATGGATTATTAATAGAAGGGTGGAAAATGGACGTAAATTACTTTTAACTACAAATTTAAAGATTTCAGAAATTGCTATTGACTGTGGGTTTAGTAACCATGCTCATTTTAGCGAAGTTTACAAAAAGAAATATGGCAACTCCCCAAGTAGTGCTAGATTCCAAAATTTACAACTTTCTTAAATTTATTTCGGGTATTGTTAATATAAACTAGATTTAATTTAATCTAATAAAGCTTATCCGAAATAAATTCACTGTTATTAAAGTTTACCGACCTTAATATGTAAATTATCTCAATTATATATTTTTCAATTTATGAAATTAGTAATGATTGTAGTTTCATTAACCGTGTTACATTAGACTAAATTTAGAAAAATAAATACGGTAATGAACCAAGTAGTGCTAGATTAGAAATTTACAACCCTCTTAAATATGTTTTACATAGTATTACTCAAGACTCAAATAATAAAGCCTAAATTAATCAACAAGAGACTGTATCGAAATTTATATATCCTTCTTAATGCCAATATGTGTTTAATAGAAATGAACTTTTCAATGTTAATGGAATAAATTATTTAATTATATTCCAATAATGTAATCTTATTCTTTTTAAAAGTATGTATGCAATTGTTTTTTAAAATAGTAATCTTATCTTAAATTTTAATAAAGAAAATGAGCAACTATGAAAGCTTCCGATTTGTTTTTACAATGTCTTGAACTACAAGGTGTTAAGACTATATATGGTGTCCCAGGTGAAGAAAACGCCGATGTTATGATTTCTTTGCTGGATTCAGAAATAGATTTTATTACGACGCGACATGAACAAACTGCTGCATTTATGGCAGAAATGCATGGACGTTTAACAGGTGTACCTGGTGTTTGTATGGCGACATTGGGCCCCGGTGCTACAAATCTGTTGACTGGGGTTGCCCAAGCAAATATGGATAACTCACCCTTAGTTGCTATCATTGGTCAAGCAGAAACAGATCGACTTCATAAAGAGTCTCATCAAAATATGGACTCTGTAGATATGTATAAACCAGTAACAAAATGGTCTGTTACAATAAGAGATGCTGACTCGATACCTGAAATTATTGCGAAGGCCTTTAAAGTTGCTACATCAGGCATACCAGGGGCTGTTCTTATTGAGTTGCCTGAGGATATTGCAAAGCATGATGCGAGTAGTAAAGCATTTACTACAGATAAGTCATTTGAGGATGTCGGGACAACGACTAAACAAATTGAAGAAGTTTTAAGTTTAATTGAACAACATGAAAAGCCTATAATCTTACTCGGTGATGGTGCTGTTCGATTTGAATGTGATAAAGAATTAAAATCATTTTTAAATCATACCAAACTTTATTCAGCACACACTTTTATGGGCAAGGGCGCTGTATCAAATTTGTATGATCGTTCACTTCATTGTGTTGGTATGGGAATGAAAGATCTTGTGATTAATGCGTTCGAGGAATCAGATTTAGTCATTTGTGTCGGTTATGATATGGTGGAATATCCACCTAGTCGATGGAATGTTGGAAAAGAAAAAACCATTGTTCATATAAGTTCTGACGTGGCTGAAGTCGACAAAGATTATATTCCTAAAATTGAAATGATAGGTAATATCAAAGTAATTTTAGAGCAAGTAAATACAATTTTAAGTAAAACGGACAAGTTTAAATCAATTAGCAAGGATCAACCTTACTTTAGAGATCAGCAAGAACTAATAGAAAAAGATGTTAGAAGTTATAATGATGATGATGCGTTTCCTATGAGACCTAAAAGAATTCTTCATGACATCAGAGAAACATTAAAAGATGAAGATATTTTAATTAGTGATGTTGGTGCTCATAAAATGTGGGTAGCAAGACAATATGGAGCCCGTTTACCTAAAACTGTCTTTATCAGTAATGGTTTTTGCTCTATGGGAGGTAGTATTCCTTCAGCTATTGAAGCAAAGAGATTATATCCAGAGAAAAATGTTGTGGCTCTTTGTGGTGATGGTGGTTTTATGATGAGTATACAAGCACTAGCTACTGCAAGAGATCTAAATATACCAATTTGTGTGATTGTCTGGGAAGATAGACATTATGGATTGATTAAATGGAAACAAGAAATGTCTTACAACACATCATCACATTGTCAACTCAGTGGCTTAGATTTGCAAAAAATTGCTAATTCATTTGATTGTAATAGCTATCTAGTAGATAAGTCTGAAAATTTCACAAATATCCTAAACAATGCATTAAGTTCTAAAGACAAACCGAGCGTCATTGTTGTTCCTGTAGATTATAGTGAAAATATGAAGCTTTTTGAACATTTAAAAAATGTTGTTAAATAACCGGAGTTAACTATGTCAATAAATGTAATAAATCCTTCGACAGAAGACATTGTTGCTTCTTACGAAGAAATGCCAATTGAACAGGTCTATGACATTTTAATCAAAATGGATCAGGCTCAAAAAATTTGGCAACTTGAGTCTTATGATCTTAAAAAAGAGCTCATGATTGCTCTTGGACAGGAGCTGGATCGTAACCAAAAAGAGTATGCAAATATAATTACAGAAGAGATGGGGAAACCAATCACACAAGCTATTCAGGAAATTAAAAAGTGTGTTGATCTTTGTTATTATTATGCAGAGCATGCACAAGAAATGCTTGCTCCCAAAGAAATTCAAACTGAACATTACAAAAGTTATGTTTCATACAAATCTTTAGGAATCATTTATGCCATTATGCCTTGGAACTTTCCTTTTTGGCAGGTGTTAAGAGTGATGATACCTAATATTATGGCTGGTAATGCTTTTGTTTTAAAGCATGCTGAAAATTCTATTGGTGCGGCGAATGCAATAGAAAAAGCATTAGTTAAAGTTGGATTCCCTGAAAATTTAATGCGCTCTATCGTAATAGACATTAGCTTATCCAATTGTGTTATTAATCATTCTTTAGTGAAGGGAGTCACTTTAACAGGAAGTGAGAGAGCTGGAATTGCTGTAGGTGAACAATCCGGTCGTGCTTTGAAAAAAGTGGTTTTAGAACTAGGAGGGAGTGATCCATATATAATTTTAGAGGATGCGGATTTAGATAAAGCAGCGAAAGAAATTGTGAGCGCACGACTTTCTAATGCAGGACAAATTTGTATTTCACCTAAAAGAATCATTGTTGTAAACGCTATTTACGAGTCTTTTATCTCTAAAGTGAAAGACGAAATTGAAAATAACTTTGCTTGTATGGATCCTAAAGACATAAACTCTAAAATGGGCCCTATGGCCAGAAAAGACTTGATGCTTCAATTAGCAGAACAGGTTAAAAAGACCGTGGATCTTGGTGCCAAATTAGAGTTAGGTGGTAATGTCCTTGATAGAGTTGGATTTTATTATGAGCCAACACTTCTCACAGGCGTTACAAAAGGAATGCCAGCTTATGATGAAGAACTTTTTGGTCCAGTTGTATCGATTTTACCAGCAAGAGATGAAGTGGACGCTATAGAGATTGCGAATGACTCATCCTTTGGTTTGGGAGCTGCTATCTATACTAAAGATATTCGAAAAGGAGAATTGATTGCAAGAGACTTTCTTGAAGCAGGTACTTGTTGTGTAAATAAAACAGTCGCTTCAGATCAGAGATTGCCATTTGGTGGCATAAATGCATCTGGTTTTGGTAGAGAGTTATCTGTCGAAGGTCTAAGAGAGTTTGTAAATATTAAAACAATAATTGTTAATGAATAACTAAACCAATTTGATATAACGTACATCTTAATATTGTTAAATTAAGGTGTACGTTTAATTCTGTTTAACAGAAAATAATACAGTCTTAATTAATAGCATTGTAAATTACCATCACTAATAAGAAAATGTTTATAACTTGGTTTTTTTTACAAAAACTATTTTAATCATTTTTAATTCTAAAAGATAATATATTTTTTGATTATAATGTCTGATTCAAACAATCATTTGTCTGTTCCCAATAATACAAAATCAATTTAATGATTTATGATACTTTTAGTATTAACTTAAAGAATAAAAATATTATGACGAATAAATTGATTAAACCTTCAGATGTTTTAGCAGACGCCCAAAATGAAACGACTATAAACAACATAAAAGTACGAAAAGGTACAATAGCTGCACTGATCCAAAACATACAAGTTTTAGAATCTAATACATTAGATGAAATCCAAAAAATTAGTTTACTTGAAGGAATTAATGCATTGATACCTGCCGTAGTGGCCATTGGATTAAATGACTGTGTATCTTGGAAAAATCCTTCGATACAAGACTTATTCGATAAATATAATCGTAAAGAAGTATCGTAAAATTGCTTTGTTTTTAAATTTTGGGTTTCATTTAACAAATATTATGACTAATCCTTTTTTATGCTTAAGATAAATAATATATTTAAGATATGTTTTCTTTGATTATTGTATATTGAATAATCAAAAGAGCATTATATTAATTAAATTTTTAAATTTAAGGTCTTATACTTATATAAATAACTTATAGTTCATATATATTGTGCTTATATAATTTAAAAAGATTTAAACTAGCAGGTATTAAATATGTCTGAGAAAATGCAAAAAACTAAAGTTTCTACAAAAGAAAAAATGGATCATGTTTATGATGATGATGTAAAACATAAACATAATAAAGATCATCTTGAATATCGAGATCATGAGCCGTCCCATCCATTACAAAAACATGGTGGTAAAAATGAAGGTCATAAGCACCTGGTAAATCATCATGAAGACGGTCACCATACTCGACATCACCATGATAAGAAGCACGATCATAAAAATCTTCAAGAGAGCATCATAAAACTTCGAATAAGAAATAAAACCAACTTGCAGTATCCCAATATAATTTAAGCTAACGTATCAGTTAGCTTTTTTTTTTTAAATTGACACCCCGAAAAAATATATAAATTCATACGAATTTCAAATTTCTTATAAAATTTTATGGATAATCCTCACATTATATGATTATATAGTCAAAATATATGCAACTATACGCATATAAATTTAATACAAACATAACTAATAGGGAAAATTATGAAAAAAAGTATATTATGGACATCCATGGTTGCTAGTCTTGCTGTGGCTGGATTAAGCTCAAATGTATCTGCTGCAAACGTACCGTCAAATACACAATTAAGTCAACAACAAAACTTTACCTTTAATAACCAAATGGAACCAGGAACGATAGATCCTACTCTATCTTCTGATGTTTATGGTCAAAGAATCGATAATGATTTATTTGAAGGTTTAATGACTGTTGATGCTAATGGTAATATGAGACCGGGCGTTGCAAAAAGTTTTGATGTGAGTGATGATCATTTGACATACACCTTTCATTTAAGAAAAAATGCAAAATGGTCTGATGGTTCTCCGGTAACTGCTCATGACTTTGTTTATGCATGGGAAAGATTAGCAAACCCTAATACGGCTTCTCCATATGCATATTATATTGGTTTAGCAAACGTTAAAAATGCAAATGCTATAATTGCGGGCAAAAAAAAACCTAGTACATTAGGTGTCAAAGCAATTAACGATTATACATTTCAGGTTTCATTAAAGAAAGTGACACCTTATTTTGTTCAGATGTTGGCTAATGGCTCTTTAATGCCAGTACCGCAAAAAACAATTGAAAAATGGGGTGATAAATGGACTAACCCTGAGCATATTGTATCAAATGGTGCCTATAAATTAACAAAGCACATTGTAAATGGACGCTTTGTTGCTAAAAGAAACCCTCTATATTGGGACGATAAAAACACAGTTATAAATCAAGTTACATACTTAGAAATTAAAGAGGCCGATAGTGATGTTAATCGTTATCAAGCTGGTGGAGAAGACATGACTGGCTGGAGATTGCCGCCAAATCCTGTTTTTACTCAATTACAAAATCAGTATCCTAATCAACTTAAAATCACACCTGATTTGTCTACTGAATATATGGCATTTAATGTTCGTAAGAAAAAATTGAGCGATCCAAAAGTAAGAAGGGCAATCAGTTATGGTTTTGATAGAGATATTATAAGTAAGGACGTTTTAGGTCCCGCATTTAGTCCGCTCTATACTTTTGCACCTACAAAAACTGCAAATTATGCACCAATCCAAACGCAACAAGAAAAACTGTCACCGCAAGAAAGATATAAGCTTGCAAGAAAGTGGCTCAAAGAAGCGGGCTTTGATAAAAATCATCCTTTACAAATTAATTTACTTTACGCATCAAGTCCGATGTTAAAAAAAGTTAATACAGCTATTGCTTCAATGTTAAGCACAAATATTGGGGTAAATGTCACTATTTCAAATCAAGATTGGAAAAGTTATTTAAATACTACACAAGAAACTAATAACTGGGATGTTGCTGTGAGTGGTTGGAGTGGGGATTATAATGATCCAATGACTTTTTATAGTATTTTAACTCCAAATGGCTCAGAAAATACAGGGCACTGGAATAACAAAAAGTATGGTAAGCTTCTAAATAAAACAGGCGTTACTTTAGACGTTAATAAAAGAAAAAAACTTTATAATGAGTTAGAAAAGCAAATTGATAAATCTGCTCCAGTCTCTCCAATTTATCAAGCTCAGGCGACACGTTTAGTTAAGCCATATGTGCAAGGACTTCCAATGAATGATGCACTAAATTTTGTTTATACAAAAGACTTATACTTAACAAAACATTCATAAGCTAACTAGTTATGAAGCAATAAAATTTATTATGATAACTTTTAATAGAAAAAAGACCTAATAGTAGGTCTTTTTTTATAAAACTTAACCTGAACACTTTCATGTATTACTAATAGGTTATTGTTGGTCAATTTAGAAGAGTTATAACTAAATTTATCATATTTTACGTTCTTACAATATCGACAATATTAATTAGATTACATAAAATTTTATATTTTCTTTTTTTAAACACATTCAATTTATTTCAAAAAACATTTATAAAATCTTCAATTAAAGAATATTTACAATAATAGAACATTGTTTTATTGTGTGCATATTAAAAGTTAAGGCGCGAATGCCTATCTCATTAAGTTGGGTTATTTTGCTAAAAAATAATAAGTTTATCTAAGCAAAATATTTCGCACTATGTTGTGGTTTTTAAAATTTGAATAATAAAGTATTAAAACCCATTTTTTTCAAAAAAATAAAAAACACCATTATATTAAATAAGGATTTTAAAATGAAAAAAGTATTATTGACGACAACAGTAATTATTGGCTTATCAGGGCTTGCAACATCATCAGTAAATGCTGAAGGGTTATATGCAGGTATTCAAGGTGGATATTCTTGGATGAATATAGATAATATTAACGATGTAGGTTCAGGTAAAATAAAAGATGATAATGGAGAAACCGCAGAGGTAAATGTAGGGTATTTATTTCACATAAATGATCGATTTTCTCTTGGACCTGAAATTGGTATTGGCACAAATTTTTACTCTCCAAAAGCACAAGAAAATTCATTTTTGGATACAGAAACAGCTAAGTTGAACACAAATTATTATATTCCTGTTATGTTTAAAGTTCAGTTTAATATGAATAATGATTTGTATTTATTTGGTAAAGCTGGGGTAGCATATGTATCTCAAACAGTCAAATATAGTAGTGACTTAGGTTACTCTTATAAAGACACTAATAATCAATGGGAGGCAGCATTTGGAGCTGGTGTAGGTTACAACATAGCACAAAATGTAACTTTAGAGCTTTCGTATAATTACATAGATGGGAAAGATAAAAATAATGACAGTGATTATGATATATTTGATGAGACTTATCGCTTTCAAAATGTTTCTTTAGGTGTAAATTATACATTTTAAAAGTTACCCTTCCTTAGTCGGTATAACTCGCATAAAATTACTTAACACGTTTTCATGTTATGAGTGTTAAGTGATTTGAGATTATGATTATCGGCCATACAAAATTGTAATAAAAATATATGAAAAATTTAACTTGTTTTCTTTTATTTACAGTTTTACTAATACTAGACCGAACAAGCTTAAATACTAAAAGAGATTTGAAGCTATCAAGCTGCATATCATACAGATAGGGATTTATTATTTAATGGTTAATTAGACTTTTTAGCTTTGTTAATGCAAGATTAATAGAGTTAGTTCGTTAATACACAGGATTATTTTGATGAACAGGGTAAAGGTTTGATCCAAAAGTTGGGTAAAATACATAGAGAATATATTTATTCCAGAATCGATAATATACAATTGATTTATTATATTTTTTTATACAGATTTTAAAAATTTGGTATTTTTAATTATCCTAACCTCATAGAATACATATCATTTATATTAACTATATAGCTGAGTTTAACAACAATTTATTTAAGTGTACGTATCTAAATTATACTTACGAGAGTTGTTAATTATAATTCGAAATTATTAAATTTGAATCAAATAAAGTTATAGCTTTATTATGGTTATGTTGACTCGATACGTAGTAACAGAAAAGTTTCTAATAAAGCTCATTATTAATATTTTTCAAAAATTAAATAAGATTAAATCTCAGTTAAAATTGATTCACTTTATCTTTTATTTAGAAGAATATAAGTACTTTTCTAAATATTTCCTGTTTGAGGTATTGAAGAAGTTTGGATTATTTGACAAATTTGGCTTGAAAAATAAATATGAAAGTTAAAGCATCTAAAAAATTAACATGAAGTTATCTAAATATAATTTTATGACTGAGCTTTTATAATATGTTAACTAATTTAAAATGAACACTTTCCACATGAAAGTTTGAATTTAAAATAAGTAAAAAGTTCCTGATAAAAAGGAAGTATCGTCAAAATTTTAAGAATTCTTAATCATTATTTAGAGAGATATAATTTTAAATAATAAAAAAACCTACGTTTGTTATCGTTTAATCTTTCATTTTATTTAATATGATTATTTAATCTTTTAAATAAAACAAATTAAAAAAATATAAATATAAATATAAATATAAATATAAATACAATAAGGGACATCCATATGCATATAACCCTAAAGCAAATCAATAACTTTATTGTTTTGTCAGAAACTTTGCATTTAACGGAAGCATCACAAAAACTTTATTTGACACCATCGGCTTTACATAAACAAATAAAAAACTTAGAGGAACAATTAGGTAACAAGCTATTTAAAACTAAAGGAAAAAGAATTGAATTAACCGGATTTGGGGAGTCTATGTTACCTCAATCAAGAAATATGATATTAGAATACGATAAATTTATAAGAAAGGCTCAAATATCGTTAACTCATGATACGCCCATTTCAATAAATGTTGATTTTGCACATCAAGTATCTGTTATGAATAAAGTTAAAAATTTTAAAGAAATGCATCCAAATATCTTAATAGATGTAAATGTTTCTTTGTGGGAAGAACAACAATCATATCTTTCAAATTCCAAGGGGACATTATATTTATCAGGAGAGCCGCTAAAAGTTAATAAAAATGTAAAAAATAAAATATTAAAAAATCAAAGATTGTCTTTGTTGTTGGAAAAAGTCACCCTATATTTGATAAAAGTATTTTATTACCTGAAGATTTAAATAATCTTACTTTATCTATTCCAGCTATTCAGCCCTTATATTCTAATATTAAGTTGGGAGCTTCGTTTCAAAAAATATATGATTTTATAAATAGTTTAAAGGTAAATACTTCTTTTTTAAACTTATTAACTTTTGCTTCGATACAATCAGCTTCAGAAGCAGGCTTATGTATTGGCTGTTTACCGGAATGTTTTGTAAATAGCTCTTTAAAAGAGGGGAAATTAAAAACTATTATTATTGAAAACTTCCCCAGTATTTATTGGGAGCTTTTTGCTATTTATCATGAAGACGGTTCATTAGATGACAATACACTTACATTTTTGGATTTTTTGGAAAAATCTTATTTGGACTTATGATATGTATAATTAATTGGCCACCTACTCAAATTTAACATAGATTAAGAGCGCACAAATAAAAAAATGTCTTTTTTGCATAAAGATTATATGTAATTGTTTTTATTATATGTTTTTAGTTAAGTTATTAAGTCAAATGATGGCTATTTAACTTTGGTATGATATATTTGATTTTAATTAATGTGTTTAATCTAAACTAATACAATGGTTATTATGTGGATATTTAATAAAATTTAAAATATATCGGAATACCAATGAATTTCTCAATCAAACAAATACAAAACTTTATTATTCTATCTGAAGTGTTACATTTAACAGCAGCTGCTAAAAAGCTTTTTATGACTCCTTCTGCTTTACATAAGCAAATAAGAAATTTAGAAGATGAACTTGAAGATAACCTCTTTGAGACTAAAGGAAAAAAAATACAATTAACAGAGTTTGGAGAATCTTTGTTACCACAAGCTCGAAAAATGATTAAAGAATATCAAGAATTGATAAAGCAAGCTCAATATTCAAAAAATAGAATAAAGCCCATTCAAATTAATATTGGTTTTACTCATCAGAAACCGATGTTTGAACTTATCAAGAGGTTCAAAGAAAAGCACCCTAATATTTTAATTAATGTTAAAGTATCACTTTGGGAGGAGCAGCAAACTCAGTTGTTAAATGACAAAAACTCCTTATTTATTTCTGGCGAGCCAGCTAGTATGAATGCTGAGTGTCATTACGAGGTTCTCAGAAAATCGGAGTTGGTTTTTGTGGTAGGTAACAGCCATCCCTTATTTAATCAAGAAGAGTTAGTAAAGGGAGATATTCAAGAAACAACCTTTGCTGTCACATCCAACTTTTCACCCTTTGATCAAAATATGCTTGGATACTCACAAAAAAAATTATTTCAATGGGTAAGTGCCTTGACTATGAAAAAGTCCTTGCTTAAATTATCTAGCTTTGATTCAATTCAGTCGGCCACTGAAGCTGGTTTATGTGTCGGATGTTTACCTGAAAGTATTGTCGACAGCTCCCTAAGAGAAGGTAAATTAAAAAAGATATTCCTTAAAGATTTTCCTAAAATCGATTGGGAGTTATTTTTAATTTATCATAAAGAATTGAATATAAATGATAGTACGAGTACTTTTGTAACTTTTTTAAAAAATTCTTTTTTTGAGGCTTATTAGATGCGAAGACTTGATTAAAAGTAACTGGAATAATGAAATCAAAAAAATGATCAAACCAATTTCAGTTATGCTTTTTATGTGAAAAACAGAAAGACCAAATGAACCAAGATATCCAACGACAGCACTTAAAAATAGAAGCATCGCAATTGCTGAGCTTGCATTTATTTTAAAAGATTTCAGTGTCATTGCAGATGTATTACCATAGATAAAACCACTAAAGAAATTCATGAAAATTAAAGGAATTACAAATACATATAAATTCATGTTAGTTTGAAAAGAAAAAATAATTTGAATCAAACCCGTTAAGATATTAGCATAAAAACCGCCTTTTTGTATTTTTTCCACTGGAAATTTTTCAATTAATATTCGGTTGATAATATTCCCAATAAGATAAGCCAACCCCATTAATAGAGCAAATTTTCCATAAATAATGACTGATAAATGAAGTGTATTTTCAACTATCGCTGGTCCTACTGTTGCAAATATAATTTGCAAAAAGAAAGTTAATCCAACAATTAATGTTCCTTTCATAAAAGAGTGGTTTTTTGTTAGAAGAAAAAAATTTGATATTTTTTCTTTTATCATTTTTGGTTTTAATTCATCGGAACAGTCATTTTCCAAAAAACATAATATATTTATAAAAATTAATAAAGTAAAAGTAAAACTGAGAAAAAAACACGAATGCCATCCAAAGTATTGTACTAAATACGAGCCAATAAAAGGGCTTAATATAATACCAGCACTATAAGCCGTTGATGCATTAATAATAGCTTTAGTATAAGCTTGACCGGTAAAGGTATGTGTAATGATTGCTCTTGAACCAATAGCTGCGACAACAATAGAAAACCCTTGAAGAAATCTCATTAAGAGTAACAAATTTATAGAATTACAAAAAGGTGATAATAAATTTGAACACATAAAAATCAATAAACCAATCAAAATAGTTATTTTTCTTCCAATAAACTCCATCATTAAACCTACAATCAAGCAACCTATACAAAAACCCAAAATATTGAAACTGATTAAGCTCTTCATTAAAGATGATGAAATTGAAAAGTCATGTTGAATGATTGGAAGAGCAGGGGATATGAGCTCTAAACTTACGCCAGGAAGCATGTTTAGTATTGGAGAAAGAATCATCATAATTATTAAATAATTATTTTTTGATAGATTAAGTTCAAACATTTTAATTGTCCTAGCAAATATAACTTTTATGAAAAATTAGTTTGAATTATATGCTTTTTTTATTTTTATAAAAATTTAATAAAATTCAATAAATTGTTTCCAACATGGAAAGATTGTTGATTGTAAAGTTAATACAATATTTATGTTTGCTAAATATGCTTACTTCTTTAATAATTATTTAAAAAAAGAAAGGGTAGGTTTTTAAAGGGAGATCAGTTCATTGTAGAAAATGAAGTAAATTTTGATTATTTCCATATAACAAGTGTCATGAACATTATACGTACATAAATTATCAAGAAGCTAAAATACCACCCTCAAAAAAACACAACTTTTCAGAACTATCATAAAAAATAAAATAGTCTCCATTAATTTCAATATAGACACTTTCAATGAAAATTTTGATTTAAAAGTGTCTTAATAAATTTTAATGAACTACTTATGTATTTACTGGTTTTATAAATAATCCCTTTTTGTTTTTATAAATATTCACCATTTGATGATCTTGTATTTTTTGTTTGTCATATTGGTGAATCAAAATCAATTCTTGAGTTTGATTGTCGTGTACTAAATATGAATATAACACAGCGTGATTATTAGTTGCACCATCAACCGCTCCATAAGTGCCTCCTGTTACGGCTCCTGTAACACCACCAGCTATAGCTCCGATTGGGCAAGTGATAACACATAAGGGTCCGTAAGCAAGACCAAGAAGTCCTCCAGTAATAGCACCGGCTTCAGCACCCGTTCCAGCATCTTTTTCTGAAACTATGCCTGCGTTCTCGGCATTACCTCTTTTATTTATTGTTATGCTTTTAACAACCTCACCCTGGGATAAAATCTTTTCACTTGAACATCCAGTCATCAATATTAAGGTAAGACATATCAAGAAAACAGGTTTCATTTTATTTCCTCTTAAGACATTAATCCTACAACTGCTTTGACGGTATTAGCAACCAATGGGGTTTTAGCACTTTTATATGATAAATTCACTTGGTCGACCGTTGATAGCAAACGAGTTTTAAAATCTTCTTTGAAATTATGATTTACATTGATTTTTAAGTCTAAGATTAAGGTATAGTTGACATCTTTAACTGCATTATCAACCACTTCACCACCAACAGCTCCATAAACTCCAGTTGAGGCTGAGCTTGCTAATATTGCAGTGGAAGCAAATCCATCAAAAGCTCCTCCGTAACCTGAGCCAAGCATTTCTTCTGCAGAAGTCATGCTTTTTTTACCGACTTGAATGACATTACCTTCGACAACATAATTAGAGTATTCTAAGTTGTCTGAAACCTCCCATCCTTTCTCTTTAAATGATTCTTTTAATTTTTTATTAATATTAAGATCTTGGTGATTTGTAGAGTTTGTAATGTGAATATATACAATTTTGCTTTTCTTTTTTGGTGGTAAAATAATACTGTTACTCATTTGAGTATTACTTTCTTTATCCATATGACTCACAGCTGTTCCAACGGCAGCGCAGCCACATAATGAAAATAAAAAGTAACTGACTAATAATAATTTTGTTGCATCCATTTTTTTCATTTTTTGATTTCCTGAGTATTTATAAAAAACAGTGTTCATAAAAAACAGTGTTCATAATAAAGGTGAACACATGTTAATGCAAGATGTATCGTCCAATATTTTATTAACTTTTTTTCAATATTTTTGACGACTTTATTGAATCTGGGTACAAATATAATGTGAGCGAGGTTTTTTGTTTTCCTTTTCATCAACTAATGAAGATTGGAATCTTGGAATTGAGGCTTTTATGGCGGCGCGTTATTTGCTTTACTTTTTATCTATTAGGATTACTGAGATTCTCTTTTTGCTCATGATATTTTAATTTAAGCTTTCTTATTAAGAAAAATGAAAGTTCGAACTCTATAAAGCATAACTAAAAAGTATAAATAGTACTTGAAGACAAGTACTCATTCGATATTTAATACCTTTGCTTTGGCTTTTGCAAATTCTGTTTCATTAATTAACCCTTTTTCTCTCAATTCAATTAATTCAACGAGTTTATTCTCAGTTGATTCGTCAGAAGAGTTTTTTAACGAAGAACCGCCTAAGTGTATAGTTTGTAGTACTTCGTTTGCCTTTTTGACAAAGTATACAACAAGTTTTTTTGAAATATGTTCTATTAAATAATTGTTATTTTCTTGATTAATCTGTATTTTCCCTGAAGTTAAATCAGTGGTCGAAGATATCGAAGAAATATGTTTTAAATCAATAGTGATCTGTTTTAGGCCATATAAAAGACCTTTATCAATTAAAATAATTCTTTGGTTAGTCAAAGTAATTAACCATTTAGTATCATTCATTCTACCTGTTATAAAAGATAATATTTCTTCGTTCTCGTTTAAAACTTTAGGAAGATAGTATTTTTCATTACTGATAATAAAGTTTCTTTCACCTTGTGATTTAGCAATTCTTTTAAATTGTTCTTTTAATTCTTGCTTTGAAGCATTTTTATAATTAAACATCAATTCAGTCCACCTTTAAAATTTTATAAATTTTTAACGTTTCAGTGTATTACTTACAATACTTACGCTTTCAAATATTTTATTCCATTCACTTTCCAAGGTTTGAGGAATAGATAGTTCATAAGTGATAGCTTTATCGTAAAACTTATTTACTATGATTACCTTTGATTTATTAATCCACATAATCAATTTTTTTTCTGACTTATAATCAATAGTGATTGTGGCTTTAAAGGACATAAAGTATGTTTCGGTTGTAATAGATTTAAAAACAAGACTTGCTGCCTTACTGTAAGCTCTCGTCAACCCACCGGCCCCCAGCTTAACTCCACCGTAATATCGAACAACAATAATCAAGATATTACTTACGTTGTTATGATTGATTAGATTAAAAATTGGTTTGCCCGCTGTACCTTTCGGTTCACCATCATCATTCATACCTGCATGGCTGGGTGAGCTAACATTACCGATTTTATAAGCATAACAATAATGACTCGCATCTGGATAAAGTTTTTGTGCTTCTTTCAAAAGGGCAGTTAGCTCATCTTTATTATTTAAAGGGTATATTATTCCAATAAACTTACTTTTTTTTTCAATAAAAGAAGCTTTACAACTTGTTGTAGGTACTAAAAAAGTCAAGAGTCTTCATCATTAGCCTTAAAACAGATATGTTAGTTAGACTAAAAGCTTATGTCAATTCTATTATATGAATTGATACGTTATAAAATTGTCAATTTTTGATTTAAAGTGAATACTTCTCTCTTTCTAGTTAAAACTATATAAGTGTTAAGCGATTGAGTGATTTATTAATATATTTCATATATTTATATAAATCACTCTTTTTTATTTCGTCTTTGACTGCACCATATTTGGATACAGTCCAACCTCGCTGTGCTATTTTGCCTTCGTCGATTGCATCTTCCAAAGCTTCAATATCACCTTGTAGCAGAACACCATCTAAGGGTGGCATCACTACTTTTTAAAAAAAGCTAACTGATTAGCTAGCTTAAATTTTATTGAGACACTACAAATTTATTTTTTATTTGAAGTTTTATGATGTTCTCTTGAAGGTTTTTTATGATCGTGTTTCTTATCATGATGATGACGAGTATGACGACCGTCTTCATGATGATTTACAAGATGTTTATGACCTTCATTTTTACCACCATGTTTTTTTAATGGGTGAGACGGCTCATGATCTCGATATTCAAGATGATCTTTATTATGTTTATGTTTTACATCATCATCATAAACATGATCCATTTTTTCTTTTGTAGAAACTTTAGTTTTTTGCATTTTCTCAGACATCATTAATACCCGTTAGTTGATTATTTCCACTTGCTCTTTAGGTAATGCGTTATCACTTTTTTTATTAAAGTTATTATGCTGGTTTAAAAATTTCTCATAATCAACGTCAGTTGTTTTGTCTTCATCAAGTTCACTATCGTCGATATCATGATTAATTGATTCTTTTCTGCCTTGTTCTAAATTTTCACGTTGTTCCAAGACATTTTGGTAATCAAGATCACTAACCTTAATTGTTTCTTGTGAGATAGTTTTATTCGTGGTTGGTTGAAGTGCATATAGATTTGATGTAAAAAAAACAAATAAACCTAATACAATACTAATTTTTTCATTTTAATCCTCATTTATATATTTTTATATTTTAAAGAAATAATTTTAATAAAATAAAAGAGAGTTTGTGAGTGATAGAAAGGACATAAAAGGGACAATATAAGACAATTTTTTGGCATATAATTTTTCAATAAGCAGTTGATATTTAATATATTTTAGGTGCGGCCGGGAGAAAAGTGAGTTTGATGCCAAATACTAGAATAAATGTTTTGATTATTAGCTGAAAGTAATTTAATTTTTATATTTATTACTCTCAGATGTATTTAAAGACAAAATTTAATCGAATTGATTATGATAAACGAACTACCGCATCATTGTTGGGGAGCTGGATTATATTTAATTTAGGCTTACCAATTAAATAAAGATGACCATCGTTTTGAACTTCAAGCTTTATATTTTTTAGAATATGCATAAAAATTTTTGCTGCATTTGTAATTTTTACGTCCGCAAAGTTTGTTCTGACATTTTCTGATTTTAAGACACCCGCATTGGTCGCAATGACTTTTTGATAGTTTATATTACCATTCATTATAAATATTTGACTTTTATTATGTATTGACGTGAAAACTGTTTTTGAATTTAACGTATTAACCTTTAACTGACCAGCATTACTTAAGAAAGATTTAACTTGATCGGAACTCAAATCACCCACATTTACTTTTCCATTATTATCGACTTTTAAGTTTAAAGATTTACTATGGAGGTTACCAATATTTAAAACTGCATCGTTAGCTATATTAAAATCTGCTATTTGATGGTTCATAACTGTAGGCAAATTAATTGAGCTATTATTGGATAGCTTTAAGATTAAATTGGAAGTTTCAATTGGCGATTGAACAAAAATTTCACCAGAATTATGAGTTTCCAGTCCATTAATTGATTTCATTGTTATGTAAAACTTTATTTTTTTAGATAAATCATTATTCTTTGATTTTATTGAATTTTCTAACCAATGAAGTGTAGAATTATCTTTATCTTCTATGCCTAGATTTAATGTAGTTGAGGTTTTATTAATTTTTAAATTAAACTTGGATAGAACTTTTTTATCTAAAACTACTTTTATTGAATCTTTTTTCCCAAGCTTTAAATAAACGGTGCCATTACAATTAAGTGATAGCTTAGAAAAGTCTGATATATTTTTATGAACGGTTATATTATCTGCACTGGCCTGACATAAAAAAATAGAATATAGTAATATGAATACTACAAAACATTTTACTTTATTTCTGAGAATATTTTTCATTTTGTTGCTTTCCTTTGAATATTTTCTGAGTATTTTTGTAAGTTAAAAATAAATTTTATTTATAGATAGATTTTATATTGAAAAAAAATTAATATTTAACAACTTTTGCTAACTTATAAAATTTTTCAAAAATTTAAGGTTGAATTTGAAATTATTCTAATTCAGATACTATCAATCTATCGTTGTTGTGATGAATAAGTGTATCTTGCATAAGCTTATCGTCTTTTTGGCAAATAAATTGTTTTTGCTGAATACTTTCGTCGAAATTATCATCACTTTCCAAGCTTATTGACATTAAAAAGGGACAAAAAATAACTATAATCCCAAACCCTACAAAACATAAATTTTTCATCTTTTTCATCAAATCAATTATTTTTTCATTGTTAAATATTATAAAATTTTTAAAAAAGAAATAAGTTATAAATAAGACGAGTAAAGGACACTAAGAGACATTTTAATCAATAAAAGAACTATAGATGACCTCCATGAATGTTGCGCTTAGCAAATATAACGTCAATTTCACGAATATATGTAAGGTAATAACGAAGTGCCATCATAATGATACCTGGTGGATGATTTCGGTCTGAAAACTTAATCTTAACTTTGTTGAATCTCCTAAAAATATTGAAATAATATCTACCTCTTGATTAACTGAGTTTACTTTCCGACAAATTTTTTTTAAGGTGAATCACTGATATCCTTTTGATTTATATTAAATTATCCTCAAATAAAATTCACTTATAACAAGCGATTCAATATGAAGAAAAAGACACTATTACTATTAACACTATCTCTCGGATTTACATCTAACTCTATTTTTGCTGATGGACACGGACCTTTTAATAAGCGAGTTCATATTCTTGAGAATAAGGATTCAATAGATTCGGCCCTAAAAGCATGTGACACGATAGAAGAAGATTATATCGATGGCTGTGCTATTTTACTTAAACAAGGGACGTACAAAGCTCCTAGTAGAGGGGTTGATTACTCTACTGAAATTATGGGATTAGGACACATGCCTGATAATGTAACGATTGATGGTGGTATTGCTATAGGTAACACAAGTGCCGCAGATACTCGAACCTTTTGGCGAGCATTAGAAAACTTAACTATTTCAGGTAATGAATATTGGAACGTCTCTCAAGCAGCTCCTTTACGTCGAGTCAATATTACCGGTAACTTATATCTATCTAAAGGAGGACATTATACTAGTGGTGGGTTTATGGCAGATTCGCATATAAGTGGTAATGTTGACGGAGGCACGCAGCAGCAATGGTTTGCTAGAAATTCTACTTGGGGAAAAAATTGGACACATGATGGGATGAATAGCACACTTGTCAACACAACAGGTGATACTATAAAACGCAATGCTCATCAATATAAGACAACCAGTAAGATTGCAGAAAAACCTCATATCATATGGGAGAATAATCAGCTCAATGTCGTTGTTCCTTCTGAGCGTGACGGGAAAATTGGAACAGAATGGCTTGATACAAATGCAAAAATAATTCCGCTTAATGAGGATAATTTTTATATTATTAATGATCAGTCTGATATTGAGAAATTGAAAAATACTAAGGATCACATAACCATAAATAAAGATGATAGTAAAAAAGGTATCATTTTTTCTCCTAATGCAAACCCAGATCCTGATCCAAAGATAGCTAATTATAAATTGCAGATGACTATCCAAAAATCTGATTTTATTGTATTAGGCCTAGGTTATCCAAAAATCCAACCGGCTCATGTTGATTACCCCGTAATAACCACTCAGGCAAATGGAATACGTATTGCAGGGCTTATTCTTGAGGATGATGGACACTTAAATTCACCTTTATTACACATGGATAAATCTAAAACGTCAACCACAAAAAACAGTTATCTTTATGATATTTTTGTAAAACTTACAAGTAAAAATACAGCTAATAAAAATCCAGCTATTCTTATTGAGCAAGACTCGGTTATCGGTGATGATTTATGGATTTGGGCTAAGGATAATCAAGGAGCTCAAGTAGCTGTGGCAAATAAGGGTCTTAAAGTCACTGGAAATAATGTAACCATGTATGGTTTAGCAGTTGAACATTTTTTCGACAAACAGACTGAATGGTTAGGCAATTCAGGTAAGGTTTATTTCTATCAATCTGAATTACCTTATGACCACCAAGGAGGTGGACCTAAGATACCCTCATCATTCGTGATCGACGGCGCTAAATCTTTTAAAGGCTATGGTATGGGAGTCTATTCAGTGGTTGGAGATGATTATACTGACTCAGGCATTTCTGTGATTGGTAGTTCTTCAGACGTTCAATTACAAAATGTCTATGCTTGGAACTTAATTGAAAGCAGTGGTGTTCGACATGTCGTTAATGATAAAGAAGCATGTGCTGGTGGAAACAACGCATGCTATATACCTAATTTCTCATTATCTGTTGAATGTGAAAAACCGACCGTTGATGACAAAATATCAAAGACTGGTGAAGTCACTTTAAGCTGGAACAAAGTCAATCAGGCTATATCTTACGATGTAAAAAATTGGAATAATGAACCGATAGAGTCAAACATAAAGGGGAATAGCTTTACAGATACGTCAACAAAAAATAAACATGAAGATCTTGTTTATTATGTAGTTGCTAACTGTCCTAATGGACAAAAGTCAGAACCTGCAGAAGTAGACATAGCTAAAAGTCAGACAAAGCTTCATTTTTGATTTTTTATGGGACATAAGGATGTGTCGCTACCTTTAATCTTTGTTCTATTATCGTCAAATAATACATTTTGGGAGAGTAATACTTCTGGTATGATGTATTTTTTCCAAAAATGCTGTTAATTCAGCGATATTATTAGGGGTTTCAATTCTACCAACTGGAATATCGCTTTTTAAATCTTAGCTGATAAATGTAAATCACAGTTCATATCCAAAACAAGCCAAATAACAGGTGATTATGTTTTTTGACAAATATCACAAAAATTTAAAATTTAATTCATGAAAATGAAATCATTTCCATCTAAATTCCATGTTGTTAATATAACAGGAAATTTATAATGAAAACAAAAATTCTTTCAGCTGTAATTGGTTCAATATTACTTTCATCAACTACAATTGCTTCAGCTAATCAACCTACTGAGTATACCCCTTATGACTATAATTTAAGGTTAGTAGAAAACTTTCCGTATTATGCTTCCAAAATAACAAGTTCTCGTGAAAGTGAAAGTTTCAAAAACTTTGCCTATGAAGATCATTCAATTAGTCCTTTTGAAGCTTATAGAAAGTTAATTAAAAGTGCAAAAAATGAAATTGTTATTGAAAACTTTTATATTACGCCTAGCGGTGACAACGCAGCTTTCAGTAAATTGATTGATCAAATTAAAGAAAAAGCTAAAGAGGGTGTTCAAGTATATATTGTTGTAAATTGGTATCTTGGGTATACTGAAAACAGTAATAAAAAAGTACTAGACTCATTAAATGCATATAGTCCAAATATACATGTAAAGGTTAGTGATTATTATGCAAGAAACCCTGCTTTCGGTGGGTTTACTTATAAAAGTGCCGAACCATACCCAGAATATGTTTTCTCATCCAAATCTTCCTGTGAAAACAATGATATAACGCATCAAATGACATTTATAGAGTCAGGTAATAGTATAAATAATGCTTATGTGAAGGTTAATGGAAAGTGTTTTCAAGATTATAACACCGGAGGTATCATTCATGCTAAAACAATGGTTGTCGATGGAAAGTCATTCTTTATGGGATCTCAAAATTTTGGGCCATCAGAGTTTACTGACAATCATGAATTAGGCGTGTTACATCTAAGCTCAGATACCAAAAAAAGTTCAAACTTAGACCAACAGGCTCAAGTTATTCGAAACTCAATCATGAAAGACTTTGCTGATGCTGATATAAAAAATTATGATATAGATAAGCAATACGGAGATAACTCTATATTTAAAATATCAGCTAATGAAAGTGATCAACCTATTATCAAATATCAAGGAAAAAATATAACGAATCATCATATGGACACTTTTGTAGCTGTATCTCCGGGAGCAGGAACCAATCAACCTTTAACAAAACACAGAGCAACATATAAAGGTGGATACAATCCTCAATTAAATTATGCACTATCTAATGAAGAAAAATCTCTTTTTGATTTAATCAATTCAGCTAAACACTCAATTGATATGCAGGCAATGAATGTTGACTTTTATAATTTTTATAATGGTAGCAAACATTGGAACTCTATGGTTGATTTACTTAAAAAGAAAATTAAAGAGGGTGTTCATGTTAGAATTTCGGCCGCAGCAAGGAATTTTGCTCATAATGAACCTGGCGTTGGCTGGAAAGACTTATTAGATTATGCAAAAAATCTGGGTAAAAGTAACTTAGTGGAGATGAAGGTCACTAATTTTAGGACTCCAGCTATAGCTAAAGGTGTTGCTTGTATTGATTTTTCAATGGTTGATCATGCTAAATTTATCGTCATTGATGCAAAGTCAGAACATGCAAAATCATGGATTGGCACCGGTAACTTGAGTGCAAATTACTTTGAGGCAACTCGTGATTATGGCTTTTTTAATTGGGGAGAGCCTCGTTTAGCAAAAGATTTAGAGAAAACTTATAATTTGGTTTGGAACAGTAAAACATTTTCAGAGTCATTTACACTGCAAAATGCCTCTCAAATATATGATAAATATGCTTCAAATGTCTATAAAACAACTTGTTCACCAAGTGCATAAATCATTGACGATATTGTTGCAAAACACTGACTAACTATGGTGGATTTTCTACCATAGTTAGTATTTACTTTTCTTTAATCATTAAAATTAATTTATGTGTTTGGTTGGGTTCTAAAAGAATCTTATCATCTAAAATATTAGCGGCTTCTAAACAGATCATTTTTTTGTAGTCAATAGATGAAAAGTTAGATAGGGATTTTGATTTTTCAATCCACGGATTCCACAAAACAACGGATTTACTGTTTATTCTAGATATAATAATCTCTCGCGACTCATCCAGAATAGCTTGTTGCTCGTCTACCTTTTGATAGGAGCGGTCTGTTTCATTATTAATTTGAACACAATCTTCATGATCGGAAGTAGGGCCCTTTCCAAACTCGAAATATTCAGCTCCCTTTAAACCATTTACTTTAACTTTTTTGATATCGCTCACAGGAAAATAACTATGCAGAGCTTGTGTGACTTGAATAGTTTCGTCACTATTGTTTCGATTGATTAATTCTATTTGAAGTTCTGTACTTAACTTAAAAACGATTTCAAGATTGAGATCTTGATTGAGGAGTTCTTTGGTGTTTGGTAAATACATGGTTATGCATAACGTATCTGCATCGTATGAAATGGAGTTTAATTCCCAAAGTTGATTTCTTGCATAACCATGCTGAGGTTTTTTAGAATCCTGATGAGGTCCAAACCAGGGCCAGCAAATAGGTATACCGCCTCTTATACTGGTCCCAGGTTGGTATGTATTTTCTTCAGATACCCACAATAAATCGGGGCGGTCATTTGGAATAAAGCTAGTAATTTGTGCGCCTTGCAAAAAAATCATAGCTTTGCATTGTGGTGTTTTTATATCAAGGTATTTTAATCCATTTTTATGTGTTTTTATGGTGATATTATTTTGCATTTTTTGTCATGTACATTACATATTGTATGATGTAGTTTACAGGTTATTCATTAAAATATAAATAACAGAATATTTTATGATATTCTAAAAAAAAATTGGCAAATAAATCTTATGAATAAATATTTTAATAAGCTTAACGAAGAAGAAAAAAAAATCATTGTTGATAAAGGAACAGAATATCCCTTTACAGGTAAATATAATAATCATTTTGAAAAAGGTGTTTATGTATGTAAAGCGTGCGAAACGCCACTATATAGATCTGAGCATAAATTTCAAAGTAGTTGTGGATGGCCAAGTTTTGATGATGAAATTGAAGGTGCTGTCAAAAGAGAGCTAGATGCTGACGGAAGAAGAGTTGAAATTACTTGTTCAAATTGCGGTGCTCATCTTGGGCATGTATTTGAAGGCGAGTTTTTGACAGAAAAAAATATCAGACATTGTGTTAACTCTGTTTCATTAAAGTTTATAGAAGGAAAATAAAAAATGAAAAAAGCATATTTTGCAGGTGGTTGCTTTTGGGGTGTTGAGCACTTAATGAAAAAAATACCGGGTGTACTTGATGTGTTTTCAGGTTATATGGGCGGGCATATTGACAATCCAAGCTATGAGCAAGTGTGTACAAAACTTACAGGTCATATCGAAACTGTCGAAGTTGTTTACGATGAGACAAAAGTAGATTTCACTACTTTAGCAAAAGCTTTTTTTGAAATACATGATCCGTCTCAAGAAGGTGGTCAAGGACCAGACATGGGACCGCAATATATTTCAGCAATTTTTTATAATAATGAATCAGAGAAAGAATGCGCAGAAGATCTTATAAAAATATTGGAGTCTTCGGGATTAAATGTAGTGACAGAGCTTATTCCAGTAAAAACTTTTTGGAAAGCAGAAGAATATCATCAAAATTACTACACCAAAACGGGTAAAACACCATATTGTCATACCTACAAAAAAAGATTCTAGATTTAATTTAAAACAGAATCTTTTTAAGTATCTATTCATCAAACTTTCATTTTAGCTCTGCGTCCGTAACTTTCAATTTAAAAGGGTAGAGCTTTATTTGTTTTTTGATTCAGTGTTCAAATTTTGTTGAGTTAAATATAAAAAGATGCCTAATGAAATTAATAAAAAGCCCGATGCTACAATTAAACCAATTGGATAAGTTAAGTTTCCGACCAAGTTTAAGTTTGCAAATTTTATAACAAGTATAAAGGACTCTAACACCAGAGCGATGACTGCTACAGCCACAAAACGAGTTACCGCTTTTCTTTGGGAACGGTAAAATTGATGGGGTATATGACTTTTCGATGTGCTTAAAAAATATTCGGAAGAAATACCCATTCCGAGTTCATATAATGCTAATGCTATTGCACCAGATGACACACTATTTAAAACCGTCGTGATAACTGGATCGTCTTCATTGGGTTTAGTGACTTCTTCAGGTAACGCGAAAAAAGCATGATCAATGATGATATGAAGACCGACAATAATTTCATAAAGTGCATATACCAACATAATAATCGACATACTGAGAAAAACAGTGGAAAAACTAACTACCATGTATCTTTGAATACTTTTCATCATAATTTTTATAACTTACTTAATTACTAAAACAAATTTTATTATAGATGTAAATTTTTAAATTTATGTTAATTCTTTAATAATATAGTAGGTGATTACAATTCAACTTTGCAAATCTTATCTTGGATGATTTTTATTTATTTAGTTATTATTTTGTATTTCTATCAATAATCTACAATGTTCATTTTAACTTTTGCTAGAAGCCAATCGAATGTTAAATAAAAGTAAATTTATATTTACAACAATAAAACAATGTTTTATTATTGGTTAGTCAAAAATAATTATAAATTAAATAATTGCAAGCAAGTCGTTTTTCGCTCTTATTTAAAACGATGTTCAATTATTTGTGTATATGACACTTAGAAATATTATTTATGGAAAAAATATAATTAAAAAATGATATTAAGGACGAATAAATGAAAAATTTTCTAATGACGTTATCAATTTTAGTAGTATTATTCCCCACACCTAGCTTTTCTAAAACCTTTATATCAGGACAACTTGGGTTTTCATGGATAAATTCCAGGCCTAACGATGATAGTAATTACTTAGTTGATGCACATGAAGGCATTGGGTCTCAATTCTATTTCGGATATTTATTTTCAGTGAATGATACTTTCTCTGTCGGACCAGAAATTGGTTTGGGTTGGAATGTCTTTATGCCCGGTGACAATGCTAAAAGCGAGAAATTGTTGATTAACACTACAATACCGATTGATATTAAAGCTAAGATAGATATTAATCAAAACTTTTATTTTTTTGGTAGGGCAGGAATCGCTTCAGTCCAGCAAGATATCACCAGTTCTTGGCTATTTCCCATAGGAAGTTCATCTAAATGGCAGCCAACATTTGGGGGTGGTTTTGGTTATAATTTAAATAAAAGCTTGTCTTTAGAGCTTTCGTATAATTTTGTTAATGGAACAAATGAGCAAACACATTATAAAAATAATACTGCACGTTTCCAAAATGTATCATTCGGTGTTACTTATTCTTTCTAGATTGGATGAATAAAGTTAAACAAAAATAATATCAATTACTTAACTCATACACTTAAAGCATTAAGTGCATGAGTGACTAATAATTAAAAACAAACTCATATTAACTACACAGAGACATAAATATTAAAAAAAAGGTAATAGCGAGCCATTTCATCGATATTTTTTTTCAACTTCTAATGTTCCTAGTCATAGGTGGGGATATAAAGTAAATTTTCATGAATAATTTTAAAAGAAAGATAATAAAAACAATATAAGTGGTAAAATATGTAAAGTGTGGCTAATAAAAATATTCATTTAGGGTATCAGTTAAAAACTATTACCGCATTTAGAATGCGAGTTTATTTTCTATACGGATGTAACTGTAATAAAAACTAACATATTTGACTAATTTTCTAAATATACATATGACTTAAAAAGCACTAATATTTGCAACTTAATATAAGACTAGCTTATTAAATATAGTATAGATAAGATTAAGGTTGTAAAATGAGTTTAATTACAAGAAAGAATCATAGAAGGTATGTAGCTTCATTATGGGGTGGATTTTTAGGGGGTAATATAGCAAGCTTGGTTAAGTTTGGAACAGAAGTACCTTTTCCACCAAGAACACCAGACAGAGCAAGTCCTCCAATAGAGTTATTACAAGATTTAGGGATACAAGCTCAAAACTGGGTCTACAATTATTCTAATCATGTCATTAATTTTGCAGCATGTGGTTTTCATCATTTGTTTTCTATTTTTTTTGCTATGTTATATGCATTTATCTCAGAAATCTGTCCAAAAATAAAGCTGTGGCAAGGTGCAGCTTTCGGTATTGTTATTACGATTGTATTTCATGGTATTGCTCTTCCTTTATTTAAATTAGCTCCGCCAATATGGAATCTTCCTACAGCAGAGTTGTTCTCAGAAACAATAGGTCATATTTTGTGGGCATGGACAATTGAAGTTTTTAGAAGAGATATTAGAAATAGAATTACAAACGAACCTGATTTAAGTCTATCTTAGAACAAACTTTATAGTTGCTATCTAAAAAGGTGGAATGTTACATCAAAAGAGTAATTTTTATTTATTCTCAATTATTTATAATAATCACATTACAATTATAAATAACTTATTAATAAATCGAATTATTTTAAAGATGAAAAACAATGATTAATTGTTTTGATATTTATGGCAGAAATAATCATCCTGCCATATTTATTTTAACAACCAATCATCACGAATCAAGAAGAATATTTAACTCTTCTTTTATTAATGGAAATTTATCAGCTAACAATTTCTGAGGGGATACCCCATATTTATCCTTTTTGTTCATTAAACAATGGAATCCTTTTTTTTGTGAATAAAAAATAAGAATAGATAATAATTGAGCCTGTGAGGATGAATGTTCAATAATAGAGGATAATAAACTTTGTTCCGTTCGAGGGTTCAAGCTAGATAACTCTTGAATTGAAAAGTTTAATTTTCCTAAAGCGGCTTCCTCAAATAGAAATTCGGTATTTTTATACATACTTCTTATCTCCTTTTAAAAAGTAACTGTATTTCTCTAATATATATAATAATTTCAATCAGGTAAATCGTAATTTATGAAGTTTTAATGAAATAAGATACATATTTGTTTCTAGTCATATGTTCTTAAAATATACTATTCTAAATTTAAGTGAAAAAGTTCATGTTTTCATAAGACACAGTTTAAAAAAAAATACAATTTACTAAAAAGTATCGTATGATATGACCCATATTTAATAATTTTTTATTTAAAAACATTGAGATAGGGACTTTATTTCATGAAGAAGCTTATACCTGGTTTATCTTTGACTTTTTTAATTGCATTCATTTCATATTTAATCAGTCATCTACCAATTAAACCTTTTACTATTCATAAACATGGTATTGATATTCATCCCATTGAGCCTTTAATTATATCTATAGTATTAGGGATTATTTTGGGAAATAGTCTTTTAAAGAAAAATCAAAAAACAAGTAATATTGAGAATTTAAATGGCGTCATTAATTCCAAGTATCTCAACAAGTTCTTTTTAAACGGAGTCAAGTATTCTGCAAACGCTTTGTTGCCTTTAGGGATTATTTTTATGGGTGCTAAGTTTGATTTATATGATTTGATGAAAATTTCAGGAAGTGCTTTAGTTATAAACTTACTCTGCATGATCATGGCATATTTCTCGACGATTTATATTTGCAATAAACTAAAACTAGATTCAAAAATGTCTACCTTAATTACAATTGGGACCGTGATATGTGGAAGCTCTGCTATTGCAGCCACATCTCCTGTCATAAAAGCTAATGAGACTCAAACATCAATAGCAATGGCTGTAGTTTCTTTGTATGGTCTTATTGCAATATTTACTTTTCCTTTAATCGGAAATTATTTAGGTTTAACAGATCTTCAATATGGTATTTTTTCAGGAGCTGTTATACAAGCTGTTCCTCAAGTGCTCGCTGCAGGATTTGCCGTCAGTATTTTTGCAGGTCAAGTGGCTACAGTTGTCAAAATGGTCAGAATACTTCTTTTAGGACCTATGGTTGTTCTAAGTGGTATTAAACATCGACAGGAATCAGAAGATAAGGCTATAAAAAGACCGTGGCATTATTATTGTCCTCGTTTTATTTTTTATTTTTTGTTTATGGTTATTTTAAATTCACTCGGTTTTTTTAACTGGTGCTCAAAGTTTTTACATTTAGATGTTGGCTCGATTTTATTAAATGCTTCATTTTATCTAATGACTATGGCAATGGCTGCCATTGGCTTAAATACTGATCTAAAAAGTCTCATTAATCAAGGAGGAAAACCTCTTTTAGCCGGAGGAATTGCTATGATTATTTTAGGTGTATTTTGTTTATTAGTTTTATATTTATATCATTTTATATAGTCAAAGATTATTAGCTGAGTTCGATTTAAAGAATATGAAAGACTTAAACATTTATTAACTATGTAATGAGGGATTTAAATACAATGTCTGAAAGGAAATATATAGTATCCTTTGATCAAGGAACAACAAGCTCTAGGACTATATTTGTAGATAGAGATTTGCAAATAATATCTTCGTCACAAATTCAAGTAAACCAAATATATCCAAAACCTGGCTGGGTTGAACATGATCCTATTCAGTTATTTAAATCTCAGATTGAAAGTTTTAAGGAATCACTTCATAAATCCAAAACAAACATTTCATCGATAAAAGCAATTGGTATTACGAATCAGAGAGAAACAACGATAGTATGGAATAAACATACAGGTAAGCCTGTTTATAATGCTATTGTCTGGCAATGCCGAAGAACAAAAAATATATGTGATGCACTTAAAGCAGAAGGCTTTGAGAGCTATGTTCAAGAAAATACTGGACTAGTTTTAGATCCTTATTTTTCAGGAACAAAGTTAAAATGGATTTTGGATCATGTAGATGGGGCAAGAGCCCAAGCCGAAAAGGGAGATTTATTATTTGGAACGGTAGACACATGGCTGGTATGGCAGTTGACCGGAGGAAAAGTTCACGTAACAGATTACACAAATGCGTCTAGAACCATGTTGTTTAACATCAATGATATGAAGTGGGATGATAATATTCTTAAAAAACTTGATATTCCTAGCTCTATGCTACCTAAAGTGCAAAAATCGATTTCTATCTATGGTTACACCGATATTTTTGGTGGCAACCAAATACCTATTTCTGGAATGGCTGGTGATCAACAAGCTGCACTATTTGGGCAGATGTGCGTTCATGAAGGCCAGATAAAAAATACTTATGGAACTGGTTGTTTTGTTCTTATGAATACTGGAATGAATAAAATAAACTCAAAAAATGGATTAATCACAACTTTAGCATGCGGAGCAGACGGAACACCTAATTATGCATTAGAAGGTTCTGTTTTCATGGGAGGAGCTTCTGTTCAGTGGCTAAGGGATGAGTTGAAAATATTAAAAAATGTAAAAGATTCCGAGATTTGTGCAAATAGAGTAAATTCGACCAATGGTGTTTACTTAGTTCCTGCATTTACAGGCTTAGGTGCACCTTATTGGGATTCCGGGGGAAGGGGAACGATTTTGGGTTTAACGCGTAATTCTAATGCTGATCATATTATAAGAGCAACATTAGAGAGTATCGCGTTTCAATGTAAGGATGTAATAGATGCTATGGAGGTTGATTCCAATATGAAAATACAAAGTTTAACTGTGGATGGAGGTGCTGTTTCAAATAATTTCTTAATGCAATTTCAAGCTGATTTGTTAAATATATCTGTTGAACGTCCTAGAGAAATTGAAGTTACAGCTTTAGGTGCAGCATTTTTGGCAGGTTTGGCGATTGGCTTTTGGGAAAGTCTAGATGAATTAAAAGAAAAAATGAAGATCGATAAAAGTTTTAAGCCAGATTCAAAAAGTAAAGAAATACAAAGTTTATATAAAGGATGGTTGAGAGCGGTAAAATGTGTTCAGTATTGGTCTGATATAGCAAAAAATAAGATATGAGGTAGATCTTGAAATAAACTGGAAATGACTCTATTAAATTTTAAAAACATGAATCAATTTTGTTAAATAGTCATATACTTAAGTTAGATAGATAGTTTTATTAAAAGGGATTTTCTTTTGAGCACATTTTCCTCTAATTCAATATTAGACATCTTAATTATTGGCGGTGGTATTAATGGGAGTGGTATTGCTGCTGATGCATCAAGTAGAGGTCTTCGAACAGGATTATTCGATAGTTTTGACTTTGGAGCTGCTACATCATCTTGTAGCTCTAAATTAATTCATGGTGGACTTAGATATCTTGAACAGTTTGAATTTAAATTGGTTGCTCATTCTTTAAAAGAGAGAGAAATATTACTTAAAAAAGCTCCACATATTGTCAGTGAAATGAGATTTATTTTACCTCATAGACCTTTTTTGAGATCTGCTTGGATTATACGCTTAGGATTATTTTTATATGATCATTTGGCTAGAAGAACCATATTAAAGCCAAGCTATAAAGTCAAATTAAACAATGAAGGTCATTTTAAAAAAAACTTGAAAACTGGATTTGAATACTCTGATTGTTGGGTAGATGATGCAAGACTTGTTTTATTAAATGCCATGGACGCAAAAGAAAATGGTGCAGAAGTAAGGAATTATTGCCAAATTGTGAAGGCCAAAAGATTTAAAAATATGTGGGTTGTAACGATTAAAAATAGGCTTACTCAAGAAGTTTTTGAAAGAAAGACAAAAGTATTAATTAATGCCGGTGGACCATGGGCTCAAACCATAATTGAAGATAATTTAAATTTGACATCTTCTCATCAAATTAGACTTATTAAGGGTTCGCATATTGTTATCCCTAAAATAAATAATATTAATAAAGCCTATATTCTTCAAAGTGATGATAAAAGAATTATTTTTGCTATTCCATATCTAGAAAAGTTCACAATGATAGGTACAACTGATATTGAATATGATGGTGATCCTAGGTTTGTGACAATTTCAGATAAAGAAAAAACATATTTATTAAATATTATCAATGAACATTTTGTAAAACAAATTGAGTTAAAAGATATTATTTGGAGCTTTAGTGGTGTAAGACCACTGGTTAATGAAAAACAAGAATCAGCACAAAAAATTTCAAGAGATTACATCTTAGAATTAAATTTAGATGATTCTATGGCACCTTTACTGTCCATTTTTGGTGGGAAAATCACAACCTTTAGGCAGCTCTCCGAATCAGTAGTTGATAAAATAAGTCAGTTTTTCACTGATATTAAACCTTGCGTTACCAAAGAAACGGTTTTACCTGGTGGTGATTTTGCATATCCAGTAGAAACTCTAATTTTTCAAATACAAACCAAGTATCCATGGTTAAATGAATCAGTTATAGAAAGGTATGCTCATCAGTATGGGATGTATACATATAAATTATTAAAAAACTGCTCAAAGATACAAGACATGGGAATTGAGTTTTTTGATGGTCTTTATCAAATAGAGATTGATTATTTGATTTCTAATGAATTTGCAAAAACTGAAGAAGATATTCTTTGGAGAAGAACTAAACTTGGATTAGAGATTCCACAGGAAAAAATAAAATCCATTAAGGACTATATCGAATTAAAATTAATGAATAGTCCTCTCGCATGATAGGACTCTAGTTAATCATTTTTTGATATATTATTTCGCATCTCAAAATCATGAATGATTTTCTGGACCTTTTGAGATACATTGTCCCAGTCCAGGATTTTATTCGTTAAAGGATCTGCGTATGGTATAGGATCTTGAATGTGATTGTTTATAAATGCCTCTATTCTACTTACAGATGCAGAGGATGAGTAGTCACTTATTAACTCATTGTTTATTTTTACTGTTGAATAGGAGGTATGTGTTAGATTATACACTTCTTTAAAATCAAGCGCTAAAATATTGCAGGAATTTAAACCGTCTTTAAGAACTTGAGATTTATCTAATTCAATATAGGGTAAATAATATTTAACTTTTTTTGCTTCATTATAGTTACCTGTAATGAATGCTTCATAATCCTTGTCACGAAAGATAGGCCTGCAGTCTGGATAAGTATCATGATCACCAGCATGTGCTCCCATTGCGATTAAGACTTCAGAATCAGTTTTTAATGATATAGATAGGGCAATAGATTGAATGATTGAACTAAATATTTTGTTTCTATTAGGAACAACAGTACTTTTCATATTTTCTTCACTGTAGTGTCCCGTTGGAATTTCATCACCACCCTCAACGAGAGATGATTCAAGTAACTCAGATATTCCAGATATGGTAATATTTTGATGTTCGACATTTAAATTTTTGGATTGCAAAAGCTGAATAAGTTGTGATGCTTTTTCAAGTTCTATCTTATGTTTCTGCCCATAATCAATCGAGATAGTCGTGACATGAAAGCCTTGTGCAAGTAGTTTTAACAATAGCGAAGATGAGTCCATACCACCGGAAAAAGATAAAACAGCAAATTTTTTCATTAAAAGTCTCTTGTTCTTTAGTATATTTGTTTTATGTTAGTAATCGCAATTATACAATAATTTATCACTTAAGAGATAATAGTTTTTTTCTTAAAGAAAGAATAAATGTAATAAACAATTATAGTTATGATTAATCCAAGAATACCACCTAAGAGAACATCTGAAATTCTTTCAAACGACTTAAAAAAACTATGATCTATTAGATATCCTGAGAGCGTTATGAACAAACATCGACTGGTAAAAGCCAATACATAAGGTTTAATAAGCAATGTTGCAGGTGTTAATAGCGCTATTACATAACCAAGTATTGGAATATTAACAACAAAATACATAGCGATTAAACATAGTATAAAACCAATAACTGAACCTAAAAAAACACCATGTACTCTATGCATGAGTTTGGCTTTCGTATCGGTTACATTGTTATTTGCCACGCTCACAATTGACCATAAAACCCATTGTCCACCAGGTAAGTTATATTTAAATATAAAATAATTTCCAAGCATTATGGCGACAAAAATACTTGTGAATATTATGAGAAAGGGTTCTTTGTTTTTAGAAAAATCTAAGGATAAATCAATTCTTTTTTTTTGGAATGGTATAACTCCATTTACGGTTAATATTAGGAACATTCCAATTAAAGAACATGGAGAGAAAAGGATGATTTTGTAGAACTCAGTTAAAATTTGACTGCTGTGGGTATATTCTGAAAAACTAAAAGCACAATAAAAAGTTGGGATAATAATAAATGAACTCAGTGTTCTTAAGTTTTGATTAAATTCAGATAAACCAATACTTATAGCAGCTAAAAATGATGTAAATAGAGCAAAGTAAATCGGTAAAATGGATAAAAAGTATATCACACTAAATAAGCTTAAAATTAAAATCCATTGAAGAATAATTTTGGTAACAGACCAATGATATTTATGAAAAACAACGTATAAAGAACAAGATATTAAAGTATATTCCAACCAAATGACATTTTCCGTTAAAATAAAGACAATACCTGTAGGTAATATTGATATTAAAATATTAAAAAATGTACGAAAATTAAAATTACTCAAAATATCTTATCCTTTGTTATTATTTATCTGTCTTCGTGATGTCTACCTTCAAGCAACGGATTGAAGTTATTACATGTTGAAATAGCATCTTGTTGATTCTGACCCACAGAACAGTTTACAGTTTGTGCTTCATCAATTTGATTAGTAAGCTCAAAAGCATTTGATGCTAAAGAGCAGGTTAGAATTACAGATCCAATGACCAGAGCACTAAAAGTTTTAAAATTTTTCATCGTTTAACTCCTTCTTAGTTATTAAAGATCAGTTGTTTTAATAATACTTGCAACTCTAGATAATGTTTCAATTGATGCATTATGATTTGTTTCATTTGCTGCAGCACAAGCATCTTCAATTACGTTTACCTTAAAATCACGATCATGAGCTTCCATTACAGCACTGTGAACAGCCCAGTTTGTACTAACACCACACATGAAAACTTCATCTATATTGTTAGCACTTAAAACTGTTGCTAGGGAAGTATTGTAAAAAGGGTTAATTCTATTTTTAACTACAGAATAATCACTTGTTAAAACATCTAAGTCTTTATGATATTCAGTTCCCCAAGTACCTAACTCCAATGCTTTATATTGATCAGCAAGACCAAATATAGGTGAATTTTTAGGTTGTTCGATATAAGCTGAGCTAAAACCTACTTTAACAAAAATGACAGGTAAGCTTTGCTTTCTGAAATGCTCAATAGCTTTATTTGCATGAGCGATTACTTCATTTTTTGTACTTGAGGCGCTATTTCTTGAGAAATTTTTCCTTCAGGATGAACAATATCATTTATAAAGTCGATTACGATTAATGCTTTGTTACTCATAGGTTACTCCTATTTAAAATTGAAATTGTGAATTATTGTTTGTTGCTATGGGATAATATTAACGCTAATAAAGAATATTGTATATTTATAAAAAAAACATTACTGTAAGTTTTACTTACATTTGTCGTTGATAACTTATTTTTTCACATAATCACTGTTAGATGTTTTTAAGTGAATAATAATATTTAAGAATGTTTTAATATGGTATATGCAATAGGTATGATTGAATCATATATCATTTAAATTTTATTGATAATTATCATGAAAATTTTTCTAAAACCTTATTAAATATACTATTTAACTCAATTTGAAAGCATGAAATTATAAGAAGGTTAAGCATAAAATTTCTATATTTAATACATACGAAATAAAAAAAATAAATTATTTTTTTATTTATATAATTAAGATTATTTTCATAAAAAATTAAATAAAAATGTTAACTTGCGATCAGCTTTGATAAAAAATGTTTTAATTAAAGCATAAATTATTTGTTCAGCATTTGTTCAGCTTGAACATCATAACTTATTGAATTAGTTATTTTTATGTTTTTTAGCTTCAATGGTTTGCTTGAAAATATTTAAAATAATTGAGATACGGATAATCTCAGATGAATAAAAGGAATTGTTATGGAATTTTTCGCAGTCACGCTTAAAAAATGTTCACAACAAATTTATTAAATTGAGTGTTTCTTTTCTTCATAATAAATATTTTTTTTGGAAATTTATTAGATCAATTAAAATTTAAGAGGCTAGGCCAAGCTAGGTTTTATTTGAAATTGATTTTATTAATAAGAAAAATATTCTAAATGGATCATTTGAGATTATCTAAGTAAAAATAAATTTAAATGATACTTAAAATATAAAGGACTAAAAATGATGAAAAAAAAATCTCTAATCTTATGGCTTGGTTTGATAACCTCATCAGCACAAGCTATGACAATAAATGTGTTTAACTTTAGAACGGTCACTCATCCAACTGCAGTAACAGCAACTCAACAAACGTATGATAATTTTTTTAATCAAGTAAACGCAAGGGATGACAAATATAAATTTTTTTCGGAGATTAATAATAAACCCAATTATGACTTCATAGGACTTGAAGCATATCCATATGGACAAAGGGATCCAAACGATAATAATAAAAATGAAAAAGATAAAATTTCTCTTGCGGTGAGTCCCAGTAAAGACACTTTCACATTGATAGGAAATGGGCGAAGTAATGGTTCTGATGAGGCAACACCTATTATGTTTAACAATCAAAGGTGGAAAAATATAAGTAGTTCAGTTCAAGATGAAATTTTTCAAAACTGTGAGAAGATTGCGAGTCAATCAGGTCACACAGCTCAAAATCAAACCTGTCATCTGGGAACTTATACAGGAGGCTATGGTACATTTCCAAGAATTGCAACCTGGTCTGTTTTTCAAAATGTAGACACCTCTGAAAAACTTATTTATGTGGTAACTCATTTTCCAATTGCGGGATCAGATCCGCAACAAGGAGGCGATTTTGCAAAAAATATCTATGCAGCGATAATTAATCCATTAAGAAAAGATTTTCAGAACACCCCTGTAGTTTTTTCAGCTGACTTTAATACTGGAAACCCAGACACTTTCGACCAACAATATTTATCACCCTATGCGCAAGGTTTAACGATTGCTTCTCCTGATAATATGATTAAAATACATACTATCCCTTCTTATAATCAAGAAGTAAAATTCATTAAAAATAGTTCTCAATTAGTTTCTACTGGTGGTTATGAATGTGGTAATACTGGCACTCCCAATTGTATCACAGATCACCACCCGTATATGATTGAAGCTACATTAACAACAAGTACGGGACCAGGACCCGTAAAAACTTGTAAAGCCCCTAGGATGCCAACTGTAACAGGTGAAGATGGAGATGCTATGACTATTACTTGGAATAAAGTAGATAATGCAACAAGTTATAATGTTTATGGCTATCCTGGCTTGACTAATGAAATCAAAGGTAATGTGGAAGGTTTTGTATATGAAGATGATAGTACTAAAGGTAAATCGGGTCCATTTGATTATTATGTTCAAGCCAACTGTGGCGATACACAATCTGATTTAAGTCCTGTTAATCATTATCAACCAACAACAAATTAATATATAAAGTTTATATAAATAATTATTTTTTAAACTTAAGAAGCTTCAGCATAGGTCTCTTTCTAGTTAAAACTATATAAGAGTTAAGCGATAGAGTGATTTATTAATATATTTCATATATTTACATAAATCACTCTTTTTTATAGCTGTATTATTTAAAGTTGTAATGAAAATGAAAATTTAGAGAATTAAAGTGTGCGCATGATACGCCGACACCTACTTCTTGGTCTTGATATAATGGGTAACTAAGCCCATCGTCCTGAATATATTGACTATCAATATTTGAAGCATATGAAAAACTTGGAGAAAACACGACCAATGCTCCAAATATAAGTGCAACTAAAATGGCACTTGAACATGCGAAAAAATTAACGAACGCCCAAGCAAATTGATTTATATTTTTCATTTTTTTCTCCCGTATTTATCATTTATAATTCAGTGGACTTTACTATATTTGCAACTCTAGACAGTGTTTCAATTGATGCGTTGTGGTTTGTTTCATTTGCTGCAGCACAAGCATCTTCAATTACATTCACCTTAAAATCACGATCATGCGCTTCCATTACAGCACTGTGAACAGCCCAGTTTGTACTGACACCACACATGAAAACTTCATCTATATTGTTAGCACTTAAAACTGTTGCTAGGGAAGTATTGTAAAAAGGGTTAATTCTATTTTTAACTACAGAATAATCACTTGTTAAAACATCTAAGTCTTTATGATATTCAGTTCCCCAAGCACCTAACTCCAATGCTTTATATTGATCAGCAAGACCAAAAATTGGTGAATTTTTAGGTTGTTCGATATAAGCTGAGCTAAAACCTACTTTAACAAAAATGACAGGTAAGCTTTGTTTTCTGAAATGCTCAATTGCGTTATTTGCATGAGCGATGACTTCATTTTTTTGGACTTGAGGTGCTATTTCTTGAGAAATTTTTCCTTCAGGATGAACAATATCATTTATAAAGTCGATTACGATTAATGCTTTGTTATTCATAGAATGCTCTCATATGTTAAATTCTTTTGTTGATGAAATATTACTCCTGTTATAAAAATGTGTATATTTATAAAAAAAGACAAGTTTGTAAGTTTTTTTTACAATGATAGCTTTTCATATGTCATTAAGTTTTACTATTCCAGATAAATACTTAATGAATAGTAATATTTTGATTGAATCAATTATATAAAAATTAAATTCAATGAATGAGTCTAGATGGAGACATTTGAACACCAACCTGGGACAAATTTAGAAAGAGTTGTTCATAAAAGCTCTAAATTACGATAAGTTTGCATTTCATGAAAGCAGAGTTTTTGAAAAAGTTTGAGTGAATCTAATTATTCATTTTTTTTAAACTTTGTAAGTACTTATTTCCATATAAATTTAGATCACAATTAACTTGTTAATTATATTATCCTATTGCTGTTCCAATGATCCCTAATCCAATACCCAAGTTAAAACCTAATGCGGGTATCCAAGAGTTTTCAATCTTTATTTTTGGTGCAATATCTTGGAAGATGATATAGATTATCCCACCACTTGCTAAAAGCATTACGGATCCTGTTAACTCCTCATGGCTGGATAAAATAAAATGTCCTACAAGTGCAGAAATAATACCTACAAAACTGAGACAAAAAAATAAAATGAAGATAGATTTATCTGTAAATTTCCCTTTCTTCAATTCAAAATAAGCATTAAATGATTCGGGTAAATTTTGAATCCCAATAAAGATTGCTAGAACCATTCCAAGACTGGGATCAAGTGCAAATATTGCTCCCAGTGATAATGCTTCTGGAACAAAATCTAAAAGCATTGCCATAAGCTGAGCATAACTTCCTCCTTTATTGGCAATGGCTCTATCAATTAATAAAAAAGCAATACTTCCACTAAAAAATAATATTAATCCTCTCAATAGATTTGTTTTTTCTAGACCCTCTGGGATGAGAACGAAGCAAACTGCTGATAAAATTACACCACCCCCAAATGACATTAAAATAGTAATAATAAAGTTCTTAATTGTATAATTATTTATTTTTTTATTAAACAAATAGGCCAGCAAGCCACCAAATAAAACGGTAATACCAGACCAAAAAGAAAAGCGTATAATTTGAACAACGATATCCATAGATTTACAATTTTAGTAACTTATGTAAATTATATTAGACCAAAGATATACTTATGTTATATAAAGACATATTTAAATTAAATACCTAAATAAATTTGTTTAAATTAAAATACATAAACCACTGATTCTCAATCAGTATTAGTATGGCTAATAAGTTTTTTTATGATATAAACTTTAAGTTACTATGGATGTCTGTTATTAGAAGTCCATTTTTTTATTCAATTAAATTTTGAAATTAAAAGATCAAATATTACCTTTCCCTTCTTTAAATCGATATATCTTTTGAAAAATAAGATTTGCATAGCATTATTTTAATTGCCATTAATTTTATTTTTAAAATGTGACATTTGAATTGTGATAATACCAATTTGAATGCTAAATTTGCTAAATACAACAATATTAATGGATTTATAATTTAAATAAATTAGTTTTAAATTCATAATGTTAGATTGTTTATTAGAAGATTAAAGTGAGTTATTTTTGAACATCTCACAATTTTATGCTGAATATACTATTCCTGCAAAATATTATCAGTTAATTTAGAGGGATTTGTTTAGTTAACATGATAGGAAAGAAAGTCATATCCCTTGGATTTAACTTTATGTTGTTTTGGAAATTTTAGAAATAGCTAAATACGTTAACTCATACAAAAGCATAAATATATTTACAAGTCTTTAGACAAATTTAATTCACAATATGGTGACTGAACGAAAATGGAATTGTACTTTAAAAATGTTTCTGGCAAAGATAACGTAGGAGATTATTCATGGATACATCAGTCAGGAAGCCAAGCTATAATTGCAGATATAGTTTCTGGTTCAAATACCCGGATTGGTCTTGATTTGTTGAAAAACTGGCTTACCATGAACCAAACTCATGAACCTTTTAATATTGAAAGTGTTATTTTTAACCTGCACAATTTGTTCAAAAAAAATGGTGTTCAAGCAACACTGGGTATTATAACTTGTGTAGACTCTGGATTTGAACTGCATATTGTTGGAAATATTCGAATTTATTGTGTTGAAAAAAATGTTAAGCAGTTCAAAGATATTGGGAATGAAATTCACCCCTTATCTGTAGTAGGTAGTGACTACCCACCTGAAATTAAACATAAGGTGTTGAAGAACAAAGCATTAACTAAATATATTGTTGCAAGTGATGGCTTAAACAGTGGTTCTATGAGTTCTTTGTCGTTGAATTCAGAAACCTTAAATAATGGAACATTGTATCAAAACCTCTTACCTGCAGTATGCGATCAAGATTGGTCTGCTCTTGTTTTCCCAATGGAAAGCTCACAATCTTTTGTAAGCCAAAGTTGGCCATATAATCCATTTATTGGTCAACAAGAAGATCGCTTGCATGAACGTCGTGGTTTAGCAGAAATTGCAACTGAGCTGTTTAAATACTCAGTGTTTGACGGATTTCACATTGTTTCTTGTCCCCCTATCTTAAGTGAAAATTCTTCTCGATTGTTTGATGGTTTATTAGTTTACCCATTTGGTGTCATTCCACTAGAACTAAAAGATCATAATGGCAAGATCACCCTAGATATGGAAACAAATAAACGGAAAAGCTTAATTGTAGAAAATGAATTTGGAATAAGTTATTTATCTAACCCAGCCACCAAACTTCGAGAAGCATTAAGAAGATTTGGAGATTTAACACAATTAAAAGATTTATCTCCTGAATTAAAAAAAAGTGGCATGGTTATTTTTACATCACATTTTGCTAATGTTGGATGTGTGTTGAAAGGGAAAGAATTACCAGTTCCATTTTATCATGCAGGTGAGGTTTTGGTAACAAAAACCGAACAATTGGGAGAGTTACTTCTTAAATTTTGTAGAGCAAGATTTGGAAAAAAGTTGAAAAAAAGACTTACACATTTAGACATTAATAAACTGGTAAAAGCTTTAAGTAATTTGCAACTATCCAGAAAGTATGAAGAAATTATTTTGGGAGACTACAAGGTCAAGTTAGATCCAATTAAATCTGAATCAACTGAATACTTTACTGTATTTGAGGCTCATTTATTTAATGACCAGTTATGGGCAAAATGTTTTAATTTAGACCAATTAAGTTCTCTTCAGCGTCAAAGTGAATTACAAAGTATGGGAAGAGAAGCACTAGTTTTAAAAAGGTTGAGTCGAGTTGATGGAGTTCAACGTTATCAAGATAAAGAGATTGACGACGATAAGTTGTATGTTTTTGTTGAGAAGGCTCCCAATACTTCTTTAGGTCAATGGTTAAAGACGAAACCACCCAGGCACAAAATAATTGAGGTACTCATTCATTTAGCAGAAACATTAAATCAAATCCAATCTGTAGGTGAGCCATTAATAATTCATCGTTCTATTAATTTATCAAATATTCGTTTACGAGAAGATACTTCACCTGTATTAATAAATTTTGAGCTTTGTCAGCAAGAAATACTTGCAACATTACCGATTAATGCCCGAAGAACTTTTGAACAAAAGTACCAAGCTCCAGAGGTTAACGAACCAGGGCAATCTTTGACATTTGCTGCCGATATTTACAGTCTTGGTTTAATCATATTTTATTCTCTAAGTGGAGAATTACCATTTGAGAAATCAATCAAGGAATTAGTAATTCAAGGACGAAGTACCGTGTTTTGGAAAAACCTGTGCCAAAAGATTAAAGTACCTGTTCAAAATGATAAATTTTGGCAAGAAGTTCTTCATGTTACGCCTAAATATCGTCCAAATATAACCCAACTGATAGAGGTGTTAAAGACATGGAGATGACAACAAGTGTTAATGCACAACATTACTCAAAAGAAAAAATAATTTATAAGTGTAACGAAACGAAACGAGCATTTTATAGAGTTAAGCTCCCTCAACTTGGTTTGTATTATGGCCTAAAAGAAATTGAAATTAACGAATTTAAAGAAATAAAAATTATAAAGAATGAGATTATTGCTTTAAATCGTTTACCATTCGGAATTACAGCTAAATGCCATCAATATTGGCAAGAAGAAAGTAAACATTTTTTATTATTAGACTGGATTGATGGCATTCCATTAAACGAGTATATTCATTCAAATCCATCTAACCGTCGTGATTTTGCTAATCGAATTAAAATAGCTGAGAAGATTGGATGCAAAATAGTTGAACTTTATCGTTATGCAGTTATCCATAGGGATTTGAAGCCAGAAAATATCATCATTCACTGCGATCAAAACAAAAACGTAAGAGATGTTAGTTTTATCGATTTTGGTTTGTCAAATCAAAAACGTCATATGGAAGAGGGCACCGCTCATTATCGTTCTCCAGAACAAGAATTTGTTAGATATGTCAGCCTTACTCATTCTACTGATGTCTTTTCCTTTACTCAGATAATACATTATTTATTAACTGGAGCACCTATTGAACTTAACCTTAATTTTGACTGTTCAAATTGGGATGAAATGAATATCAAATTACCAAAATTTATAAAGCAAAATGTGTATCAAAAATTAACAAATACTTTAGTGAAGGGGTTAGCATTTGATGTTAGAAAAAGAATTAACAACGTTTCTTCAATTGTAAATATCTTAAAAGAAGTTTCAAGGGAATTAAATAGAAGAAGGTAATCATTATGCTTAAACATGAACAGACTGTACCTTTTTGGCCAAAAGAAAAAATTGCAAGTTATCCGTATACATTAGCTTTACTTTATAAATTAGAAAAAAACTATTTGGACATAAATTGGCCGAGCAATGGAGAGTCACAAGAATTAGTTGCTCAACAAATTCAATCTGTTAAAAAAGTATGGCTATACTCCTTCAAACCAAATGATACAGTTATCATTACTTTATTGGTAGGTAAGTACAAAATAACTCTTAATGTAGCAAAAAGTAATAATAAACCACGTTTATGGTTAAGCCGTATTTACTATGAAAATAATCTAGATCGTCAACGCATGCTTCAACATGGAATGATTTTGGAATTAGAGGGGATCAAATTTTTTAGTGGTCGTGAGTTTGGTTTTCATTTAGAAAGTAATGATTTAAGGTATAGTTCGGGTAAATACGTAACGGATCTTCTTGAACTAATTAATTCTCCATGGAATATTGAAGGTGAAAAGATAAAAGATGATGATATAACTGAAAAATCATTATCAGAAAAGGAAATTGAAGTTTTACAAGCTCTGAGGGATTTTATAGATTCAGAATACGAGCTTGAAAGTTTAGCTGCTAAGCAAAGTATGCCTTTTTTTGCTTCATCTATAACTGCAAGAAAGAAAAAAACAACTTACCGTCTTCATTATGAAATCACTTTTGATGAAGATGATTATCTACGCCTTACAGAATTACAACCATCTTTACTTGAAATACTTGATAACATGCGTGTTTCAACCGAAGTTTATATGGAAATATCTGATCTAAATCCTATTGAAAACAGACCCATAATCTATGTGAGCATTGAAAAACAAGAAAAATCTTCAAAAATACCAAAACAATCTTTTTTAAATTTAGCAGCTTTACCTACACTTCAAAATGTCAGAAAAGATGTGGTTGATTCACTTGAAACTCAAACAACCAAAAATCCATGGTTACTTGAATTAGCAGCAGAAGTCTATGCTCATTCCCCTTTAAAACCTCAACGTTTAAACATACCAATCAGCAAATTTCCAAGAACAGACTCTCAACAAAAAGCAATTGAGATCGGGATAAGTAGCAAAGATTACGCATTAGTTCTTGGTCCCCCAGGTACAGGTAAAACAACCGTTATTCTTCAGTGGGTTAAATATTTTGTAGCACAGGGAAAACGCATACTTGTTACCTCTCAAAATAATAAGGCGGTTGATAACGTATTGGAACGCCTGTCAGAAGAGAGTGATTTTGAATGTATTCGTATTGGAAATGAAAATAAGATTAGTTCATGTCTCGAAAATATTACACTGGATAACAAAGCTGTAAAGTTGCAGAAACAGTTATTTAGTTCAAGCGATAAAACATTAAAAGCTCTAAAACAACAGTTGGATTACTTAAAATCTTTGTTGATGAATAGAAATGAAATTATAGAAAGTTTAAAGGCTATAGAGGAAACTCAAAGTGACATAATTAATAATATTAATTCATTAAATGAATCTAAGAAAATGTTAACAATTGTAAAAAGAAACATTCTAATAAAAAATAATATGTTGGATAATTTTCTTGAAAAAATTAATAAAATCAAACAAAAAAAGTGGCCCTTTTTTAAACTATTGGGGCATTGGTTGAATAATAGAAAAATAAACTTCATCAAAAGGAGAATAATTAAACTAAATGTTGATTTGGATGGGCTAGAAAAAAATAGAATTCAACATGAAGAGGCTGTCAAAGATACAGAAAACAAGTTTACAAAAAATCATAATTTCATCAAAACCAAAAAAGAAACAATTGATAGATATTTTATAAAAATTTCTTCATTAGTTGACGAAATTATTTTGCCTGATAGTTTTAACCATATAAAAACAAGAGAAGATATTCAAGCAATAGATAAACTCTTTGATAAGGTTTTTAATATTTATACAAACCTTAAAGAGTGGTTTGAAAAAGTAAAATCTGAGCGTCAACAAGCACTGTATAAGATACTGATAGAAAAAGTAAATGTTGTTGGTGCTACCTGTATAGGTATTAATACAAAGTCATTATTTAGAGAACTAGATTTTGATGTTGTTATCGTTGATGAATCTGGACAAATACAACTACATAATTTAATAGTTCCGTTATCTAGGTCAAACAAAGCGATTCTTGTTGGTGATCACAAGCAACTTCCTCCAATTTTTAGCGAAGAAGTAATAGATGAAATTAAAAGCAAGGGATCAGGAGATTTTGTTAATTTATATCGCTCAAGTTGGTTTGAAGAACTTTGGAAAAAAACACCCGAAGATAGAAAGATAATGCTGGATACACAATTTAGATGTCCCTCCATGATAAGTGACTATGTCTCCAAAGCGTTTTATAACGAAAAGTACTTTGCTGGTGCAGGCATGTCTAAAAAGAAAGCATTATTATCGTTTTGTCCACAACCTATGGTTTGGATTGATACTGCAAGGCTTCAAAAAAAACATGAAAAAACAATCTTATTAGATGGCAGATTAGTTGTCCAAGATAATTGCAATGAAACGAAACTTATTATTGAGATTCTAAAGTTGTCTATGAAAGAAAAGCCAGAATTAATAAATAATAGAGAAATTGGGATTATTGTACCATACGCTAATCATGTGAAGGCTATAAAAAAAGCTATTCGTAAAGAACAAAAACAAGGAAAACTGTTAGAGATAGTGCTACCACTCAATGAATTAGTTGCATCGGTGGATAGTTTTCAGGGACAAGAAAAAGATCTTATTATTTTTACTTTTACTCGATCTAATCGACAGGGTAAAGTTGGTTTTTTATCTGATTGGAGACGTTTAAATGTGGCACAAACGCGTGCAAAGAAACAGTTGATAATGATCGGTGATTCTCACACTTTAACTCAGGGTGCAGATAGGCTTCGTGCACTTGATGTGGAGTTTAAAAAAGCAATGGTACTATTGAAGTCATTTTGTTATCAGAAAGGTTCTTTGTTAAGAGCTTCGAAGTTTCTTAATGAGCTTAAAGTGTCAAGATAGAAAGCTGTGTTTACTAAAAACTGATAACCATTAGATTTATATTTGACGATTATAAGGTTTGTATATTCGTATGACTAAAAAAAATAGATCCTATAATAATGTTTTTAAAAGTTACACTGAGGTTTTGAATTCTCAACTGCAGCCGGGAGAAACATTGTTTTATGTGCGTGATAATTTGCTTCCAACCTTGAATATTAAAGTGATGATAAAAGAGCGCAGTAAAGAGGCATTCAGTCACATTGATTTAATGATTTTAAGGTTAATCGAACAAGGAATTAGCTCAATTAAGTCAATCGTTGTATTAACGGCTCTTGCTGAAAAATTAGTGATAAGGCATGTCAGTGACATGGTTGCAAAATCGTTTGTAGAAATTATTGATAGTAAACACTTTCTAACTGAGCTTGGAGAAGAAACTCTTAGATATGGAATTCCTATTAAAATAGTCCAACGAGCTTTTTTATATTGTGCTGTATCGGAAAGGTTATTACCAAGAGATGCTTATAACTTATCTTTTACACCGATAGAAAATATACGAGAAGACGAATTTAAAAGAAAAATTAGAGAAAATCATATTTTAGAAGAATCAAATATTGTGAATTTAAAAGGTTTAGATTTATCACTTATTAAATGTAAATATGATTTTAACCTAACAGATGAAACAATGGAGTTTGGAAATATTTTAGAATATTCTTCAGGTTATCTTCAAACTAGAATTTTTTTAGCTGGTATAAGTCATCCGGAAAGAGCGATTATTGCTTTTGGTAAAAATTGTGTTGAGTATGAACTGCACAAAGCTTTACCAACAATTGATTCATTCAAAGATTCTGATATTGTAAAAAAACTAGAAGAGTTTAATCTTGATCAGGAAAAAAAATCTAAATTAACTTTTGGCAAAGGAAATATTGTGCTGGATGAATTTGGCTTACCTATAATCAAAATAATCAGAGCAAATAAAGATTGGTTATCTAAAGGAATTGAATCAGGACATAAAGGAATCTTAATGTGCGGTACCGATGAGATACCTGCAAAACCGATAGGTCTTAGAGCATGGGGTAAATTTTCAAGTTTATCCGGTTTAACAGTTAGATATTTTCTTACAGAAAAAAGTTTGAAAGATGACGCTTTTAAATTGCGCCAATATATAGAGAAGCGTGAATCTTTATCTAAAAAAGAAATTGAACAGTTAATAAAAGTTGCGGAGAAATATTCGTTATCGAAGATAATTAAAGATTTATCTCAAATGGAATTGAAGGAAAATTAATGGCGGAATTTAATTGGAAAGGCTGGGGATTGATACCTCTTTTTTGTTCAAAAAAAGAATTTAAAAAAATTGTTAGTGGTGACCTTTGGCAACATTGGGCACATGATTTAAAGGATGAGGAAATTAAGGAAAGAAGACGTTTCTATACAAGATCTTGTGCCGATTTGTTTAGACCAATTGAATCAGGTAGATTTGTAACTAAACTAGGTCATAATTCGAAACCATTATTTTCTTTTGTTCAGTCGTTTAATAATGAATATGATGAAAAAATAATTAATATTAATCAATTAGAGTTACTAGCTCTTGGAGAAATATACATATTATATATTCATTTTGATTCCCCCTCGATTTACACAGCAACGGAAATTTCAAAAATAAATCGGACTGTGTTTCAGTGGGAGCCGAGGACTGAAAAACACAATGTGAGCCAGTGGACTGATAAAGAAGGAAAACGACAAAATTTAAAGAAACACATATCTACAGTCTTAGGTTTTCGATTGAATCAAAATAGACTTTATGAAGAAGATACTTTTGGTCACGAGTTAGTTAATTGTACATGGATAAAACAAATTAATGGTTTTAATACTGGTAATACGATTTGTGTAAGTGAGTTGAGTGCAGGTATTATTAACCAAGATCAAAGATATAAACTCTCTGTAAAAGAGAGAGAAAGATTAACTGATAATCAGTTTGATTACTGGGCAGATTGGAGATGTCAATTGAATTTGAATCGATTAGTTTTTATCGATCAAGCTCAGAACGAGTCATCACTGAACTGGAATTTATCTAAACATCAATTTTACTTGGATTTATTTGTTTCGGTTATTAGCCAAAGAACTTCATTGAATCGATTCAAAGATGAAATGATGTCATGTAGCAACAAGCAAAGAGGTAGTTTACATGAGCGTATCTCCTTATATAGAAGATATTACAAAATAGTTCATATTTCTACGTATCCTTTTGCAGACAAATTATATCAGTATTTTTGTCAACAAGCCGATTTATCCGAAATTGAAAATAAAACATTCATTGAACTTGAATATAACTATTCTCTTTGGAAACAAGAAAAAGAAGAGTCCACATACATGGTACTATTATTTGTGTCTATTGTGGCTGCCTTATTGGTTCCAGCAAGTTCCATCGCAACAATTATGGCTCTTAATTATGAGCAGATTACATCTCCTCATTTTTTGATCATTTCTGGATTAATAACTTTTATTACTATACTTGTAATGATTTTTCCACTATTCAAACGTTTTCGTAAAGATCGAAAGTTAGAAAAATCATAAGTTTTTGAATTAAATCTGTAGTGATAATAAATTGAATCAGAGCATTATAACGCTTCTCATCATTAGTATTTTGTGGACATCTGTCATTTATAAATTAGACTTAAACAAGTTATTTTTGTAAAACTTTAGCTCTTCAAGAGATTCTATTATATCATCCATAGCACGATGATTATTTTTTTTATTGGGAGATTTTTGATAAAAATTATCATACCATCTTCTTCCTAACTCTTTGACAGTACTGACATCAATGGTTCTATAATGGAAATACGATTCTAGATTTGGCATATATTTGTATAAAAAACGTCTATCTTGACTAACACTATTACCACATATTGGAGAGGTATTTGGTTCGACCCACTTTTTAAGGAAATTTACAGTTTGTTCCTCTGCTTCTCTTAAGGATATTTTACTTGATAATACTTTTTGTGTTAAGCCAGATGCACCATGATGTTGGATACACCAATCATTCATTTGGTCCATGACCGACTTGGGTTGATGTATTATGAGTTCAGGGCCTGTTGCTAAAATATTCAGCTCCGAATCTGTTACTAATGTAGCGATTTCAATGATATGATCTGTTTCAGGATTCAGTCCTGTCATTTCCAAATCGATCCATATTAAATTATGTTTCATTGGGTTAAATTCCTTTTTGTCTATTGAGCAATATTACTTTTGCAAGATCGAATAAATTAAAAATTATTAAATATAAAAATATGGTTAAGCCTGATCGAATTGTTAATTCAGGTAATGAATTAGGAACATTATGCGTCAAATAAATAACAATTGTAAAAATTACAGTCGTTATTAAAGTTAAAATGATTCTCGGAAGCCAGCTTTTAGACTCTAGTACAGGACCACCACATAGTTTGTTAATAATGCATTTAACATTTAAGCTACGTTTAATTTCATAAAAGGATAAGACAAAAAGAATAAAGGTTGTCAGAAACAATTCATATGCCCAAGTGTAATCATTTGGATTTGAGACTTGATATCCTGCAGCTGCACCAAATTCAATGATTGTAAGTGCTAAGCATAGTAGGGTAGCAGCTATTGAAATAATGGGTCTAAATAGTAGAGCCACTAAACAAAGTGCAATAAAATTTTCAATGACACTTTGAGCAGAGCTAAACAAAACACTATTTTCTTTAAAGAAGTCTAAGTTTATTAAAATAGCTTGGGGTAAAGATGATTGATTTTGAAATGAGGTAATCAGTTTTGAGAAACCATCAGGGGTAAACCAGTTGAGCAAATCATTCTCATGGACTTGGAAGCATAACATTAGACCTACCAGGATTAAAGAAAAGTCTTTGGCTTTTTGTTCAAGATGCAAATCATTAAAATCCCAGGAGGTTTTGTTGAAAAAGATTAAATATTTAATTAAAAGAATAATTGAAGGAACAATTGCAGAAATAAGAGCAGCAATAAATGGTGATAAACTATTTTTACTTAAAAAAATTGCAACAAAAACTGATAGTCCTAAAGATACAATAATAATTAGAAAGGGGATTGGATGAATAAAATAAAAATCTGGTAAAATAATTTGTTTTTTTTGTTTATGACTCATGTAATTAATAAATAAAATGACATTTAATAAAAGTGGCATGAGATAAGTAAATGCCCATAATCCTTGGTATCCGGTATGACTTAAAAAATATATTAAAAAAATTAATAAAGAAACTGTACTAGTTAATCTTGGATAGATACCAATAAGCAGAGCAATTGAAGTCATTAATAAAAAAACTGGACATATGTACACTGCAAACCATGACATATCAAGAATGACAGTATTCAAACACTTAAAAATTTGCCAAGCATTTGCATCGATAAGATTCGAGATTGAGTTCTGAAAACCCGATAATGAAAAAAAATGATTTGTGTATAAAACAACGAGCTCTGAAAATAAGATGACTCCTAAAATAACTCTCAGAAAGGTTGTATAGTTGACCTTAAAACTTTGATTACTCATATCCAATTGATTCATGTTAACTCCTTGAAATTAATTATTATGATTATAATCTTAATTTAAGCAGATTCACAAAAAAAAATAGTAATTAACGAATAAATTAGAATTTGAAAAAAATATAAATGTAGTTTGATTGATTTGATAGGGATATGAAAAATTGCTGAGAAGGACTCAGCAATTTTTTTGCTTAGAATGCGTAATCTAAACCTAGAGTAAGCGTATCTGTTCTTAATACGTTATTATCTTGATCTTGGTTCCAATATACTTCATTTCCATCTTTTCCAAATACATGGGTATACTGAACATTCATTGTTAAACTATCCGTTAGGCCAAAACCAACACCAACAGCTGCTTCTGGTCTCCATTGATGTGCATTGTATGAACTATAATTTGCATCAGGCGTAGTTCCAGTTTGCTCTAATCTGTTTTGAACATATGCAGCACCTGCTTTACCATAAACACTAAGAGAATCAGTTAAAGCGACTCGAGCAACTAATAAAGCCGAATAATAATCAATACGATTATTCCAAGAAACAGTTTTACCACCAACAGAATTTGAAAAAGTACCTGATTTGCTGTCTTCAAAAAAGCTTGTCCACCCTAGTTCAGGACCAATTGCTAAAAAGTCAGTTACGGGGAACAGGTAACCTAAATGCACTCCACCAACAGCAGATGCACTATCTCTGTTGTCTTTTTTCCAAATCTCTAGCTGTTTTGTAGATGCACTTGCATTCCCTTTAGACGTCCATCCATAACCTGCCTCAACACCCATGTAAGGACCTGCTTCAAAAGCAAAAGCAGAGCTTGAAACTAGAGCAGATGCAATTAAAAGACCTAAGCTAATTTTTTTCATTTATTTATCCTTGATTATTATTTTTGTGAATTCGCGGAGAATCATAACAAAAAAAAATATAAAAAAAAGGTGGTTATATAAATACTGACACAAACTTGTAATTTGTTAATGAGTTGTTAAAACCATAAAATTATTAGAGATAATTCAAAGATTCTAAGTATTCTTATTTGTTGTAACACGATTTTAGTTACTATAACGGTAAGGATTATTATTGAAGGAAAAATTATGAATAAAAGTTTAAAAACTCTGTCTCTATACATTTTCCCTGTCTTATTTGTTGGTTTAATTGTCACTTTGGTTATGACTCATAATCATTTGGTTGAAGTGATTTTAAATTATTCTTTATTAGTTTGGGTTTTACTCGTTGCAGCGATTGGCTACAAGGTTGTAAGTTCGGATATGTTAAAATCTTCAAAATATAAAGCATTAAGTAAAGTTGTTATTGTGTTTTTAATTTTTGCTTTGGTTGCGTTTTTTGTTAAATGGCATTTTAGTTAGTATGGTATAGTAGTAAGGAGGCTTTATGATTCAAAAGTATAGTGTTGATGTTCAACAAGGAAAAAAGAGCCATCAGGTTGATGTTTTTGCTCAAAGTTTATCCGATGCTCACAAGAGAGCAAGTGCGATATGCTTGACTAATTCGCATCCTAATTGTCCCATGGTCGTTAAAAATATTCGGTAATTTTGAGTACAGAGTCGAATCTTTGATCACTAGGTTTAATTATCAAATTAAATTTGCTGCGTCATAGCAGCAATTTTTTTCAAAAATAAGTATAGTACTTTATGATTACTACCAATTGAAACAGATATCAAATAATTAAATTATTCAGTATGAGACGAAAACTTCCTAATTTTAAAATCACCTTGTTTTTATTTCCTCTATAGTGGAGAAAGGATAATATGATTTCTGATTTCTGATTTCTGATTTCTGATTTCTGATTTCTGATTTTAGATTTTAGATTTTAGATTTTAGATTTTAGATTTTAGATGAGTAGAATTAGTTTATCCTATTCTTATCTATATTGTAGTTATCTCTATAGTTTAAAGTGATGTGAAAATATTATTGGTTACAAATAAAGAACACGAAAATAAATATTTAATCAATAAAGGAAGGGGAAAATCTCTTATGATACTCTCACCTCATGAAATTTGAATATCTCATTTAATAACTAATTTGCAATTATTCAATATTATTTGCTGTGCAATACTTAACGTAAGCTTACTAGATAACTCTAAAGACTTTTTTTAAAAAATAAATACGATAAAGTATCAAATAGATTTAAAAGTAAAAACTTTTAAAATTATAAATTTTTAGATCAAAAAGGAACTTTATGTTTATTAAAAAAATTATCTTTTTAACTTTAATAGTGTCATTCATTTCAGGGTGTGCAGCAATTAAGTTAAATCCCAATGCTAAAAACGTTATTGTAACTCCTGAAAAACCAGATAAAGATTGTAAATACTTGGGTTCCGTTTCAGGGGATCAGGGAAATTCATTTACAGGAGAATATACATCAAATAAAAACTTAGAGATAGGCGCAATGAATGATCTTAAAAATAATGCAGCTGCACTTGGAGCTAATTATGTCCAATTGATCACAAATAGAGCTGCATCGGATAGTAATGGACAACAAACAAGTAATCAAACGAGCGTCTCTCAAGTTGGAAATGCATTTTTTTGTAAAAATAAGTAAAAATATAGAGTTAAAGGCTTTTTATGGATTTGTTTAATAATCTTAATATCTTTATTAAGCTGAATTTTTGATACAGAAAATGTAAATGTATTGATATGAATTATTCCAGTACTTACCAAATTAATATTAACAGAAACAATCTCTTGTTACTTGAGAATAGTGGTATGTTAATATGTTTTCTGTAATTTATATTTTTAAAAAATGTACATATTATTTGAGTATATAAAAATTATGTAAAACATGTATTTAGCCGGAGAGATCCGGCTTTATTTTTGGTTATCTTTATTAAATATCAGTTTTTTGTCAGTAGGTAGTTTATAAGCTCTGTATATTGTTTCTTAGTTTTTATAAATTTTGTACTGATTAAATATTTATTGTTAATAAGAAGCTTTGGAACAGCATTGACTTTTGATTTTTCAATTATTTTATCATCTTGATGGGCTAAGGTTTCTACACTAAATGAATTATATGCTTGCAAAAAATTCTCCTTTGAAATACCTATATTTTCAAATACTTTGATCATTTCACTTTGATTTCTAGGCGGTTTTTTTTGATTTTGTACTAAATTAAACAACCTGGCGGAAACTTTATCACTAACACCTAACAAAACCGATGAAAGATATGATTTTTGTAATAAATCTGTTTTATCTCCGCCAATACCGACGAAATAAATTTTTTTAAATTGAGTATTTTTCGGAGTTACAGTTTTGAGGTAGTTAAAGTAATTTTCAAATTTAAAGCAATGAGAACAATAATAAGAAAAAAATTCCGTTACTGTAGGTTTTTTTGTTTGTTGCATTGTCTTAATGACGCTGTAGTATTTACCTTCAGGAAACTTGCTTTCACTAGCATATAATAAAGCAGGAAATAGTATTGACAATAAAATTAAAGAAAACTTGAAAGCTACCAGTTTTTTCATTTCACATTCTCCATGAATTTTTGCTATTAATAATTCTAATTAATTGATCTACCATTTAATTTTAGTTAAATCTAAGACGTTATATAATAATTATGTAAATCTTTATGAGTTGTGTCATGAAAGTTATATGTTTGGTTCTGATTTCGTTTTTTATAACTTCAGGTTTTGCCTCATCTTATCAAAATATGAGTTTAAAATCTGATAAAAAAGAATTACTTGAACGGTATAATCAAAATATAGAATCTAAATATGTAACGAAACAAAATGCAATTAAATTGTTTAATGAAGAGTATGGATCACTTATCCAAAAAGCTGAGTCAGGTAATGGTAAAGAACAATTAAATTTAGCAATGACGTACTTAAATACAGAACAGTCACAATTTGACTTACCATATGAATATAAAAAAGAAAAATATATTTATTGGCTTGAAAGATCAAGTGAAAAAAGAATACCTGAAGCACAATACTTATTTGGTGTTGAAAATGAATCAGGTCAAAATATGGATAAAAATATGAGAAAAGCCAGTTATCTATTTTTAGAATCTGCTGAAAATGGTTATTCTCAATCTCAATTTAAATTAGGCGAGTTTTTTGAATTTGGTAAGTTTGTTAAAAAAAATCAAAGTAAAGCAAACTTTTGGTATAAAAAGTCTGCAGGTCAGGGATATCTCAAAGGACAGTTAAAGCTTGCCAAAATTTATTGTGAATCAAATAACGCAAGAGAGTGTTTCTTTTGGACGGAAAAAGCTGCTGAGCAGGGTGATTATAATGCTTTATTTGAGTTGGCTACTTTTTATGAGAAAGGTTTTGTTGTTGAAAGAAATTATAAGAAAGCGATTGATCTCTATGATTCTGCTGCAAAATTGAACAGTGGAAATGCATTATTTAAATTGGGAGAAATTTACCAATTTGGGGATTTAAACCAAAACGTTGATATTTATAAATCGAGTCAATTATATGAACGCGCATCTTTGTTAGGGCACTTACCATCACAACAAAGTTTGGCCATGTTATATTATTTTGGGAGAGGTGTGCCGCTTGATTATCAAAAAGCATATGTATGGCTTTATACGTCATTCTTACTGACCAAAAAGAAAGTGAGCTATTTAAACCGGCTAGAAAAAATTTTAAATCAAAGATCCCTTCAAACAGCTAAGATAGAAGCATACAAAAACCTGTATTATATCACTTACCATCAAAATAAGACTTAGTTGTCTAAAATATAATCATAAAAGACTGAAGATGTATATTTAATCGAAAAAAATAATAATTTTATTTGAATTTTATCTTTAAATAATATAATTTTATTCACGAAATAATTTATCATATTAAAAGGAGTTTGTTATGATGAATGTCTATCCTAAAGCTGAATTTGATGCACAACACTCTGGGTTTTTATTTGATGTTACTGATCGTATGCAGCCAGTAATGACTAAATTAAAAATGTATGAAGCAACGCGAGGAATTTGGCATAAAATCCCATCAGAATTAAATCTTAAATTCGCATTTGCTATCGTTAAAAATGTTATCAAAGAAGTCTATTCGATTGAGTCATGGGAACCTGCAAATTTATCTAGTTTTACAACAAGAAAGTTTCGTAAAAAAAATGTTGATGATTACTATCAGTTTGTAGGTACTTTGGCATCTGATGATGTTAGGAAAATGTTTAAAAACAAAAGAGTGACGCTAGATTTAAATGAGCTAAAAGTTGATTTTCTAACTGTGGGACTTGACAATATAGAGCCTACAGACAAAGCTTCATTGAGTTTGAATCAACACTTAAAAGTAGATTGAATAAAATCTATTTTTAAGTCTAGAATTCCTTTAAGAATTTTTATAATAGACTATTCTTAATTTATAAAAATTTTTAAAAGGAATTAGTAATGAAAATTTCTAACAATATTATTTTCGTTTCTGTTTTATGTACCAGCTTTTCTTTATATGCAGATAATCAATGTGACACTGTAAGCTGTAGTGAGCATTTTACTCAAGGTCCTTATATCGGTATTGATATTGGTTTTGGTTGGTTAGATATGTCTGATTTTCAAGTTAATAAGGGAGTGTCTTCTAATAAATCCAACGACGGAGTGACAAGAAGTCTAAATATTGGTTATTTATTCCCGATTAATGATCAATTTTCTATTGGACCAGAAATTGGATATGAAACCTTTTTTAATTCACCAGATATCAAATTTAATCGAGGAAATAACTCTGCATCCATAAAGGTTGAAGATGCTTTATACTTTCCCATTTATGCCGTTACCCAATATCATCTGACAAACGATGTCTATTTGTTCACTAAACTTGGCGCAGCATATGTCCGGCAAAAAACCTCCGTATCCAGTAATGCAATAAATATTGCACCTCTATCAGATACACAAACTTCCAATGATTGGCGTTTCGCAGGCTCGATTGGAATAGGTTATGCTTTACAGGATTATCTTGGCTTATCCATTCACTATACTTATATTGATGGTGATAATTCCAGTGATATTTTAACTTCTAACGAGACACAACCTTATCGATTTCAAAATGTTGGAATGGGTGTTACTTTTTCATTTTAATCGACAATACCTAAAACTTAAAAGCCTGATATAGTTCAAAAAAAAAACAATATAAAGACCCATATCTCACTTTTGAAACAAAATTATCGGGTTTAAATGAAAGAATACAATCTTGAACTATATTTTTTTATGACAACTCTTTGTTTAATTTAAGGAAAAATGTTATGAAAAAAATTCTACTTGGAACAGCTGTTGGTTCTTTATTTTGCGCGACCTCAGCAATAGCAAACCCTTGTTACACCGAAGCTTGTGGGGCAGATGCAGCAGGACCCTATATGGGTTTAGAGCTCGGTTATGGCTGGTATGATGAAGGGAGCAAAGGTACTATTGATAATAGTGGAGAACGGGCGAATACGGATTTTGGACTTGGTGGTTACAATGGTACTGACAATGGTTTAGGTGTGTTTTCAGGTGGAATCAATTTCGGTTACCTTTTTCCAATAACCGATAGTTTCTTTTTAGGTCCAGAAGTCGGTTACTTATTTAATTTTCAGACACCAGATTATAAATGGAAGTTTGGTAATTCAGAATTAAAATATGAATTGAAAGATAATACGATAATTCCTTTATTAGCCGTTGCAAGAGTAAATGTTGCTGAAGATTTTTATTTATTTGCGAAATTAGGTGTATCTTATGTGCATCAAAAATTGAGTATTAGTGGAAGCGGTGGTCTCGCTGGGGTAGATTTTGCAAATACAGTACCAATAGGAGATGGTGAAACGGCTTCTAATTGGCAATTTACCGGCGTTGCAGGTGTTGGTTGGCAAGTGAGTGAAGATATTGGTCTAACCGTTCAGTATACCTATGTTGATGGAGATAAATTTTCAGAGCTTTCTCCCTATAATTATCTTGCAGCCAACGCACCTGACATCGATACCATTACATACCAGGCTGTAACAGCAGGTTTAACGTATTCTTTCTAAAATACAAAAGTTAAATCACATTTTGAAAGACTGCTTTTAAAGCAGTCTTTTTTTTGATCAAGTTCACAGTATGAAACTAATTAATTGCAAAAATCTATAAAATCTATAAATTCCACACTCTATCGAAACGTTTTCCTAAATTTGTACAGGTGAAATATGACAAACCAAAATTATAGAGTGCCGTTGGCTTTTCTAACACTATCTTTTTTCATGTGGGGTTTTATCACATGTTTGAATGATATAATGATTCCACATTTAAAGGAGTTATTTAGCTTAAATTATGTAGAAGCAATGGTTGTTCAGTTTACGTTCTTTGGAACATTTGCAATTGTGTCTATACCAATGGCTAAAGTAATTCAAAAAATTGGTCATAAAAAAGGTATTGTTACTGGATTTATGGTTATTGCTTTAGGTTGTTTAATCTTTTTACCTGCTGCTGCGTATGCAAGTTACGGTATGTTTATCTTTGGTTACTTTATCATGGCTACAGGTGTGACTACTCTTCAAGTAGCATGTAATCCATATGCAACACTTTTAGGTAAACCAGAGACAGCTTCAAGTCGTTTGACTTTTATGCAGGCATTTAACTCTCTTGGAACAACGATAGCTCCATTTTTCGGTGGTATTCTTATTTTAGTTGCAGGCGCGACAGCTACAACAGTTGCTGGTAAAATATGGGCTGTACAAAAGCCATTTATTATTTTAGCTGTAGCTTTAGTATTAGTTGGTTTATTGTTTGCATTTGTAAAATTACCAAAGATTGATACGAATAAATCAAAAGATGATAGTTCTTCTACTGTTAATGCTCTTGAAGATAGAGGATCAATTTGGAAATATAAGCATTTGATTTTAGGATGTGTTGCTATATTCATGTACGTAGGTGCAGAAGTATCTATTGGTAGTTTTTTAATTAATTACTTTGAACTTCCTGAGTTAGGTGCAATAACAGGTTTAACAGCTGCATCTTATGTAGGTTATTACTGGGGTGGGGCTATGGTAGGTCGATTTATTGGTACTTACTTATTAAAAGAGTTTGCTCCAAATAAAATTATTGCACTGTTTAGTTCTATCGCAATTGTATTAGTTGTTATTTCAATGTTAACAAATGGTAATATTGCGGTCATCACTATCGTTGCAGTGGGTTTGTTTAACTCTATTCAATTCCCAACAATTTTCAGTGTTGCTTTAAGAGGACTAGGAAAATATACAGCAATCGGCTCAGGCTTATTAATTGTATCTATAGTTGGTGGAGCAATTGTTCCTATTATCCAAGGTTCAGTAGCTGATACAGTTGGCGTTCATCACGCATTTATTATTCCAGTTATATGTTATTTATACATCGTATTTTATGGCTTGAAAGGCTACGATAAATCAGTATTCTTAACATCTAAATAATAATGTAAGAGTTCTTTTGAAATGCTGTCTTTGACATTAATAAATAGTGAAAAGATAGAATTAGTATAGATAAAGAAAAATAGATAGTTATATCAAGACGCATACATTTGAGAAAGCAGTGTATGCGTTTTTTTATTGCTTGAATCTAAAAAAATCATCTTCATAATATATGCATTTTGTTTTAATGATGAGTTAGTGGGAGAGTTATTTTTTAACTTTAAAATAGATGTCTTAATTTTGGAAATTAAGTTTTTAGATATTATCTCTTTATTTTTTCATAATGTGAGCATAAATCTTTTATTAATGATGAAAAAAATATATCTTATTTATAAAAAGGAGATTGCCATGAACTTTACCTATTATAATCCAACCAAAATTCTTTTTGGTGCAGAGCATATAGCTTCAATTAAAAATGAGATTCCTACAAGTAAGAAAGTTTTAGTCTTGTATGGAGGCGGCTCTATTAAAAAAAACCATGTTTATGATGATGTCATGAAAGCTTTATCTGAACATGAAGTTTTTGAGTTTAGTGGTATTGAACCAAACCCAACTGTTGAAACGCTTGATAAAGCTGTCAATTTAGTTCGTTCCAATCAAATTGATTTTTTATTAGCAGTAGGCGGTGGTTCGGTTATTGATGGAACAAAATATGTGGCTGCTGCAGCTTGTTATGATGGTCATGGTTGGGATATTCTTGAAAAAAATGAACCCGTAATTAATGCACTTCCTATTGGCTCTGTTTTGACGTTACCAGCAACAGGTTCTGAATCAAATAGTGGGTCAGTGATCACTAAGAAAGAAACAAATCAAAAGCTTGCCTTCATGAGCCCTTTGGTACAACCTAAATTTTCTGTTTTAGATCCCAAAAGTATGGAAACTTTACCAGAAAGACAACTCGTGAATGGTATCGTAGATGCTTGGGTTCATGTATGTGAACAATATATCACAACCCCTCAAGATGCTATGGTTCAAGATGGTTATGCGGAAGCATTATTAAAAAATTTAATCCAGTTAGCCAAAGACTTCCCAAGTCGTTCAACTACGCCAAACTGGAATGATAATTTGATGTGGACTGCCAACCAAGCGCTAAATGGATTGATTGGTGCGGGTGTAAGTCAAGATTGGGGCACGCATATGATTGGACATGAATTAACAGCACTCTTTGGCGTTGATCATGCACGTTCATTAGCGATTATTCAACCGTCACTGTTAAGAAACCAAATTTCTAAAAAAAGAGAAAAGTTAAACCAAATGGGTAAAAATGTTTTTGGCTTAAATCAAAGTGATAATTTAGCTGAAGAAACGATTAATCACATTGAGAAACTCTTTCATTCATTGAATGTTAAAACTCATTTGGATGACTATGGCATGAGCAAAGCAGATGCAGTGAAACAAGTCATCGCTAAGCTTGAAAAACATGGCATGGTACAGTTAGGCGAGCATCAAGCCATAACTCCTGATGTGAGTGAAAAAATCTTAGATAAAGCAATTGCATGATAAAAATATCAATTTAATGTAAAAAGTTGGTTATTTTATCTGACTTTTTACTTTAATTTGTCATTGTAATAATGTTAATTTTGCTATATTAAAACATACTTAAATTAATGTGTTTATTTTATGAGAAAATTAACAAAAATATTATTTGTTTTCGTTGTTTGTTTGTTGCTTTCGTCTTGTGACTTTAGCGAAGAAAATGCATTAGCTAAAAAACAAGAAATGATATATTCATCATATCAACACACATTGAATACCATAAAGAAATATCCTAATGTTAACACTAATTTAAATCACGCATATGGGTGGGCTATTTTTACAAATAAAAAGGAAGTGACATACCAAACGAATTATGGTTATGGCTTAGCTCATAACAATTTAAGTAACAAATACACTTTTATGAAGATGAAAGTTCCAAGTAAAAAGTTTTTTGATGACAAAAAGATAAAGATTATTTTTGTTTTTAGGACTAAAGAAGCTTTTGAAAATTTCGTTAAAACAGGACTTCTATTAACCCCACCTCCCAAACACCCTATTGAGCAAACTAAAATGAATACAGATAATTCTATTTATTCGATGAGAAATTATCAAACGAATGTTATTGGTTACCTTATTACCAAAAAAGGTTTTGCTACAAAAGTTGATATCAATAAAATCCAGTACTGGAAAGACGCCAGTTTGAATAATAGAGATTAAAGAATTTATTTAAAGGAGTAAATATACATGAATATACTAATCATTGGAGCAAGCCGAGGAATTGGGCAAGAGCTTGCAAGACAATATTCGAATTTAGATCACAATGTAAATATAACGATAAGAGGAAAAAATCATGACGTTACTAGGAATGTGACAGTTTTTTCAGAAGTTGATGTGACATGTTTTGATAGTATTCAAAAACTTGCTAATTCTTTGGATGATAAAAGTATTGACCTTTTAATTTACAACGCTGGTATTTGGCGTGATGAAGTACTTGGAGAGCTAAATGATAAAAGCTTTTTGGAGACTTTCAATACAAATGCAGTGGGAGCTTTTAGAGTGGCTTCACTTCTCAAAGATAAATTAAAAACTAATGGTACCTTGGCCTTGATGACTAGTAAAATGGGTTCAATAGGGGATAATAGTTCAGGTGGAAGATACTCTTATAGAATGAGCAAAGCTGCTATGAATGCTTTAGGTAAAAGTTTATCGATAGATTTAAAAGATAGGGATATAAAAGTTTTAATGATGCATCCGGGTTGGGTTCAAACTGATATGGGTGGTCCTAATGCTCACCTGACTGTTGAAGAGTCTGTGAAAGGGATCATTAATGTCATTCAGAAATCAGCGCCAAAAGATTCGGGTAAATTTTTTAATTATGACGGAACAGTCATCTCTTGGTAATCTCTCATGACAAGAATCTCTCGATGTTCCTGGTTAGATTTAACTAAAGAAGACTATGTTCAGTACCATGACAGGGAGTGGGGTGTACCGGTTTACGATGACTATATATTATTTGAGTTTATCGTTTTAGAGCTAAATCAAGCTGGTTTAAACTGGTATACTATTTTGAAGAGAAGGGCCTCTTTCAAAGCGGCATATGCAAATTATGATTTAAAAAAGATAGCTCAATATAATCACTTAGATATTGAAAACCTGATGAAAAACTCTGAAATTATTCGTCATAAAAAGAAGATTGAAGCTGTGATAAATAATGCAAAATGTTTTTTACAGGTTCAGCAAAACTATAAATCCTTTAGTCACTTCCTTTGGTCATTTGTTGATTTTCAACCAATTAAAATCACGAGTTGTGAAGAGGATATAGAATTAATGAAATCGATTTCGAATAAATTTCACCTCGGTTTAAAGGAATTGGGTTTTTTGTTTATGGGACCTATAATTTGCGAAGCTTATTTAAAAGCTTGCGGTGTATTTAACGCGCATGATATGAATTGCTTTAGATATAATGAAGTTTAGTCACTTATAAAGATTCTAAACTTTGTGCTTTTATTAAGCTTTAGTAAAGCTTTCCCTCTTACTAAATCAGCAAATTTGTAATATAATATTGCAACTTTAAATTATTTATTACAGGCTGCAATTGAAGTACTTGACTCTTCTTTTTTTAGCATTGATGCTTTCTTTTCATGCAGATGCAAAAAGTAAACACTTTTATTCTTCTTATTATGAAATACACCAATTTAAATCCTCTTTAGCGAAGCACGAATATTCGGCAAAAAAAATTACTTATTACTTAAAGCGTAGGAAGTTACCCAAATCTTTTATCATCATACCTTACATAGAATCAAATTTTAATAATTATGCACGATCAAGAAAAGGTGCCCGTGGAATGTGGCAGTTAATGCCTTTTACAGCGAGGTTAATGGGCATTCAGGTCAATCGACATAGAGATGATCGAATTAATTTTGCAAGATCTACACATGCAGCACTTAAATATATACAAAATTTATATTATTACTATCATGGTAATGATATCTTAGTGGTTGCAGCTTATAATGCTGGAAAGGGCCGTGTTGACAGTACCTTAAAGAAAATACATGGTTATCACTCAGGGCGAAAAGAAACACAGTTTATGTTAGATCTTCCAAGGGAAACGCAAAGGTATGTTGGGAGATATAAAGTTCTTAAAACCTATGTGGATAGTAGATATTTTAAAATATAATTGAACGTAAAAAACGATCAATATCTCATTATGAAAAAATAATGATTGAATAAATTATCAATTATAATAATATAAAATTGCAAAAACGAAAAATATAACTATAAGAACATTTTGTTTAATGATTCAAAAAATAATATAAATAAACAAACACAACCCAAAAGCAGTACATTGTACTGCTTTTTTATTTCTATTGATATGCTTTTAAAATAAAAGCATATTCAAAAGCTTTGTCTTTAATCCATTGGTACCTTTTAGATGCACCTGTATGACCAGAATTCATTTTAATATCTAAAAGCAATAGATTATTGTCTGTTTTAAGGTCTCTAAGTTTCGCAACCCATTTAGCAGGCTCCCAATAGGTCACTTGTTCATCAGAAATGCCTGTTAAAGCTAAAATATTGGGATAGGATTGTGGTTTAATATTATCATATGGGGAGTAAGATAATATGTATTCAAAGTCCTCTTTATTAAGGATGGGGTTTCCCCACTCTTCCCACTCAGGTGGCGTTAAAGGCAATGATGCATCTGAAATGGTATTCACAACATCAACGAATGGGACGGCAGCAATAATACTTTTGAAAATTGAAGGCTCCATATTTGCTACAGCTCCCATTAATAATCCACCTGCACTTCCACCATAACCTGTAATTAAACCAGCATTGGTATATTTTTGATCTATCAAAAAGTGACAAACAGTTAAATAATCTTCAAACGTATTCTTTTTCAGTTCTTTTTTTCCATTTCGATACCAATTATAACCTTTTTCATCACCACCTCTAATGTGAGCAATAGCATAGATAAATCCACGATTGATAAGGCTAAAGATTTGCTGATTAAAGGTAGGTGTTATTCCAAGTCCATATGAGCCATATCCATACAATAATAGGGGGTTCTTGGAGTTTAACAATGTTCCTTTTTTGTAAATGATGGTAATGGGGATCTTTTGCCCATCAGATGAGGTTGCATTTAAAACCTCTGTTTGATATTTATTAGTATCATAGTTTGGAACATTAGACTTTTTTAAAGTAATTTTTTTGAGACTCTCTAAATTTAAATCATAAAGAGTTGAGGGTTGGATAGGTGTTTCTAGAGAAAATCTTATGACATAACTATTTGGGTCATCATTACCAATTAAATGAAAACAAAAGTTATTGGTTGAAAATTTAAGAGATCTTTTCTCATGGGTTAATATATTTATGATGAATATTTCTTGCATTGATGTAGCCGTATTCTTATAACATGCAATTAAGTATTTGTTATAAAGAGCCATTGTTTCAAGATATAAATCCTTTTCTTCATCTAAAAAGATTTTCCAATTAGATTTTGAAATATTCTCAACCGGACAGGTCATGATCATAAAATTATTTTTATGATTAAGGTTTGTCAGAATATAAAATGAACCATTATTATGAGTAATGCTGTATTGAATATCATCTTTATCTTCAACAAAGAGTTGAAAGGGTGCATCCGAGTCTAAGGGTTTATAGTGTATTACGGTATCTGAGCCATTGTTTAAATGTAGAAATATATATTTACCATCTGGCGTTTTAGTCATATCCAAAAACATGTCATCATGCGATGTTGGCTTTGTAAAGAGAACTTGTCTTGATTCTAATCCTTTATGGATATTAATCGAGCAGACTGTTTTTCCTCTACCACTTTCATCTCTTTCAATATAAAAAATATTTTCATTATCAACCCATTGAAATGAATCTGTTAAATCAGTTATATTTAATTGAGTATGTTCATTTTTTGCTAAATCTTTAAGTTTTAAACTATACGACATTGAACCGGTTGTATTCACTGTATAGGCAAAATAAGTCCCATCTTTATTGACCGATGTTGTTCCTAATATGAAAGTATCATAGTTTTCTGATTCTTTATTTATATCAAAATAAGTCTCTGTTTCGGCATCAATTGAAGCAAATTTTCGTTGAAGAATGGGATAATTTAATCCTTTTTTAGTTTCTTGGATGTAATAGTAATTTCCTTTTTGATATGGATAGCTAATATCGTCTTCAACAATTCGAGATAAAATTTCATCATATATTTGTTTTTGACTACTTTGTGTATGATCCATAATTTGTTTTGTGTAAGCTTGCTCACTTTCAAGGTATTCTTTTACCGATGGATCGTGAAAGTCTAAATCACCTTCAATAAACTTCTTCCAGTTTTTATCGCGGAGCCAGGCATAATTATCAACTCTGGTTTGATTGTGTTGTTTGATTTCTTTTGGAATTTTTTTTGCGTTTGGTGGTTTAATTGGATTCATTATTATTCTATATATATATGTATTTAATCTCTCCATTATATAAGCTCAATAAAGGTTTTCAATCCATACTTTTTTAATTATTAATCTGATTCAAAAAAATAAATCATAAAAAAAAATTCCTCACATTAGGATATTTTTGAAATGCTGTATTTCATAAATATCTTATCTTAAGTTTTAGAATACTATTTTGACTGAATACACACATTAAAGAGTTTGATAATATTTAAACACTAGCTTAGAACAACAATTACAAATTTAAGAAGAGGACATAAAAATGAAAAATAGTATAAAAAAAGGTTTTATCTCAGGTTTTATAGCAACTTTAGTTTTGACAATGATGATGATCATTAAAGGCAAAATGGGCATTATGCCAGCTTTGGATCCGGTAGGTATGATGACTAATACAGTCCATGCTAAATTAGGATTACCTCAGTTACCGGTTATAGGTTGGTTGATGCATTTTGGTATTGGGACAATAGCTTGGGGAGGAGCCTTTTCAATCTTCAATAAATGGATACCTACACAAAAACAATTAACAAAAGGAATTATTTTTGGGGTCGTTGCATGGCTTATAATGATGTTAATCCCAATGCCAATGATGGGGGCAGGTTTGTTTGCTTTAAATATTGGTATTCAAGCAACTGTTATGACATTAGTACTTCATTTAGTTTTCGGTGTTGTATTGGGAGTCAGTTACCAGAAATTACTTGGAGAATAATTTAGTCTTATAAAATTAGGTTAGGAGTAATGGAATTAATAAATGTAATAAGATTGGGTATTTTAAGTAATACCCTTGAACAAGAAAGTTTTGGACAAGCTTGTAAGTTATATTCACTATCTAAATATGAATTGATAGGGATCCTTACAGAGCTTGAAAAAAATTTAAATTTAAAGTTATTTATTGGCGATATTGAATATCTATCTTTAACACAATCTGCAAAAGATATAATGGATGACTTCAATAAAATGAATGACGAATTAAATAAACAAATTCATAACTACTTATAAATCTAAACATAAATCAATCAAAAAGGCGACATAGATAATGTTGTTCTTTTTTTTTACTTGATCACATCCTAATTTTTTTTTATAAATAACTCATTAGTGATTAAATTGAGAAGTACAATTCTTGAAATATCTTGATGATTTAAATATTTTCGGTTGTATTGTCCGATATGGTAATTTTGCAGAAGCGTCTAAAAGATTAGGAATTCCTGCACCAACATTAACCAGAAGAATTCAGTCATTAGAAGATGTTTTGGATGTGCGTCTTTTTAATCGAAATGCTAGAAAACTTGTATTAACGGATGCAGGACATAAGTTTTATCAAAAGTGTTCTCCTTTAATTGATGAAATCTTGTTACAAACTGAAAATATCTCAAATGAAAATGAGAACCACGGAGGCCAGTTGAAGGTGGCTTGTCCACAAAATTTCATTAACTTTGGTTTCCAAAAGTTTTTCTCAAATTTTCTCAAACATAATCCAGATATTGACTTATATATCGAGACATCTACGGCTCCAGATGAACTCAATGCTGAGGATTGGGATGTATTCATTACTCCAGTTGAAATGAATTTGAATAATGTCTCATTTAAGAAATTAGGTCAAATAACGGATATATTAGTCGCTTCGCCTCAATTTCTTTCAGATTCTTTTGACATTACCAAACCTGAAGATCTTGATGGTTGTGATTTATTAAAAGGTAAGCCTCTAGTGGACTGGAAGATATATAATGGCCCACAATTTTATGAAAACACTTCGACTCCTAAACTATTAATTAATGAATTGATGGCTGTAAAACAAGCTTGTTTAGCAGGTTTAGGTATTACTTTAATACCCAACGTATTTGTTGAAAAGGAAATTCATAAGGGAACTTTAGTCCATGTGCTGCCTGAATGGGCTTCTAAACCAAGAGATGTTTATATTGTCTATAAGGACAGAATTCAACAGTCTAAAAAATTAAATATTTTTATTGATGCTTTAATGGATCATGGTTTTAAATTTTAACTACATTGATAAATCTTAAGAAAAGTTTGAGTTATATCTTTTTTACTTTATTCAAATTGATACTAAAATAAAATTATTGTTAATTTCAATTTAGGTCTAATAGAATGTCTTGCTCATCTAACTCCCCATATCCAAGAACGTTTTCTCACATTGGAATTTCAGTGCCAGATCTTGAAAAAGCTGTGAAGTTTTATACTGAAGTTTTAGGTTGGTATCTTATCATGAAACCTACGACTATTACTGAAGATGATTCTGCTATTGGTGAAATGTGTACGGACGTATTTGGAGCAGGTTGGGACAAATTCAGAATTGCTCATTTATCAACTGGAGATCGAGTAGGCGTTGAAATATTTGAATTTAAAAATCAGCAAAATCCTGATAATAATTTTGAATACTGGAAAACGGGTATCTTCCACTTTTGTGTTCAAGATCCTAATGTTGAAGCATTAGCTGATAAGATTGTGGAGGCTGGCGGAAAAAAAAGAATGGATAAACCCAGATATTATTATCCGGGTGAAAAACCGTATCGCATGATATATATGGAAGATCCTTTCGGTAATATTTTAGAAATTTATAGCCACAGTTACGAACTAATTTATTCAAGTGGCGCTTATGATTGATAATTAAACATTTTAATCAAAGTTATAAATTTCTGATTTGATAAAACTTACAATTTTTCCCATATGCTATTTTTTCTTCAATAAATTGCATATTGCAACTTTCCATCACGCTAATTGATCCTATATGATCAGATGGGGCTAATGCTATGATATTTTTGGTTGTAAGATTTTTTTTAGCCCATTGTAAACAAAATTGTAAGGACTCTGATGCAAAACCTTGTCTCCAAAACTTTTTATGCAAAACATATCCAACCTCAACTTGTTCTTCTAATAAACCAAATCCACATCGACCTATAAACTCATTGGTTTTTGAACAAAACATAAGGAAAATGGGTAGATTATGCTTATGATAACAGTCTAGGTAGAATTCATGTCTCTCTTGAGTCCGTTTTTCAGATAAAGTGCCATGCGGAAAAAATTTCATCACATCTGGATCTGAACTCAGTGAATACAAATATTTAAAATCATCTTTAGTTAAAATTCTATATTTTAATCTAGAAGAGCACAGTGATTTACTTGGTGTTTCGCTTTGGGGTTGTGGTTTAAAATTGTTAACTTTTAACTTTTCACTAGTCATTAATTGCTCTCCAATACTTTAAATTTTATGAATAAAACTTAACATAAAGATAATTTGATTTATAGTTTTTTAATTTTAAAGTCTATATGAAATTTATTTTGAATAAAATATTGTTTCATTTTAATTAACCCCGTTAAATCAAAAGAAAATAAATAGATACCTCTTATGTTTATAAAAAAATAAAACTATGATTTAAGCATCTAAAATGATGACTAAGTAATATTTAATACAATAAAATGAACCTTTAGGAAAAAGAGGCTTTAGATAAGTGTTAGAATTTTTTTATTTTTACATGTTTGTCTAAATAACATTTTGAAGACATCAACCTTGAAGGCTTCTTTAGATAAATTTCAAAACTTTGAATAATTACAATTTGTTAAAGGAGTTATAATCCAATTTAACAACAAAAGTTTATTGTGATAGCCATTTTATAATAATTGGAACATTATTTTTTTAAATAGCAATATCTGTCATGTATTCATTCCATTTTTATTATATGATTTTTTTAAATAAAAATAATTATCAAGGAATATTACTGTATGTCATTAATCAATATGCTCGATTTTGAAAACACAATACAACGTCATGAATCTGCTATAGGAACTATTACAAGGTTTCAGGGGACAGTTTTATCAGAAGATTTAGAAAATAGATTTAAAGAAATTATACACTTAAATCCATGGATTGGCTCAAGGCTGATTGAATCTTCTGAAGGTAAGCTAATGTTTGAAGTACCAAATTCAATAGATGATATATCACCATATTTAAAAATATATGATATTAAAAACTTATTAAATAATAAAGCAAATATTGATGAGCTGTTAGATACAATAATAAATGAAAAAAATTCTAATCTAATAAAAAGTTATATATATTACCAACAGAGCAATGTATTAATAAGGATGTACCTCTAATCAAATTTAGTTTTGTATTTGATAATGAAGCCGAAGAGTTTGCTATGATTTATTCCATGAATCACACAGTTGGTGATGGCGCAAGTTATTATAAATTGTTCAAAATGATGAGTTTAGATGAAGAAATACAGTCATTAAATTTTGATAGAAAACATGAATTCTCAGAAGTAGAATTATCATTCTCTGAATCACAAAACAAAGCAAAAGAACAAGAGCAAAAGAAAAAAAACGGTTTTAGAAAAGTGATTAATTTAGATTTGATACAGAAAATTAAAGAAAAAAATAATGCTGCTTGTGGAGATCGTTGGGTTTCAACGCATGATATAATAACTTCAATGCTCTTTAATTCTTTAAAAGCTGATCAATTAATGTATGCCATTAACACCAGGCCTCATTTATCTTATTTGGATGATCATGATGTGGGAAACTATGTTGATGCAATTATTATTGATTCAAGTGATGAAATTACAGCAAAAGATATTCGTCAATCAATAAATGACTACAAATCTGGTCTGCACGTTAAAAGTGATAAATTGAAAAATAGTAATGGTGCTACTAAAACTGCGTTGTTGACCAGTTGGGTTCAAAATTATAAAACTTTAATTTTAGGCGCTAATTGTAAACAAAATTTTCACTTACCCCTCGTCCCAAGTAATTTGCAGGGAAAAGCTATAGGTGGCGTAGATCATTTGTGCGTCCTTTTTTGTTTAAATGAATCGACATGGATGTTAGTTGGATTGACAACCAATACTAATTGGTTAGAAAATAATCCTTTGTTTTTAAATTAATAAACTAAACTGTATATTTTCATAAATAAAGCTTTAAAAGTTATCATTTACAAATTGGTATACAGATATGTGTAATTAGTTTTGTTTCATCTACGTCAAGAGGACTGTTTAGATGCTCAATTAAAATTTGATCATTCATTTTATTCCACCCAGAATGAGGCAGCCAATCAACTAAGAAAAATGTTATGGCATGGAGGAACCCATAAATGTCTCTTTGTCCTTCATATTTTATTACCGCATAGGTTCCTCCAGGAATTTTTTCTGAATAAATACCTAGATTGTTAGATGATATGTTTCCATTATAGGGTAAAGCTAGTTTGCATTGATAGTCATCTTGATCTGTTTCAAAGGGATTTGAAGAGGGTATACTAATAGGCATCAGCAATTTTTTTTTGTCAGCCGTACTCATTATTTTATTTTTTGTAATCCAAGAGAATAATTTGTCAAAACTTTTAATTGTTTGAAGATAATCACCATAATGTGTAATCATTGCACATGGCCTATCAGGGTATTTTTTTATCGTGATGTTATAGTTATTAGTTTGACTAGGAATACTGAAATTAAATTTTGGTCCCCAACTTGACCAGTTTGGGTTATTTCTAAAATCCTTTGGTGATTGCCCAAATAACTTTGTAAAAGATCTCGAAAAGGATTCAGGATTCTCAAAACCTGCAGATAAGGCAATATCTATAATTTTAAGATCTTTTACATATACTAATTGCATCGAAGCGCGTCTCATTCGAGAAAACTGTTTATAACGTCTAGGGGATACACCAACTATAGATGTAAACACACGTTGGAAATGAAACTTTGAGATATTAGCCCTATGACTTAACTCGTCTAAAGAATAACTTTTCTCTGGATGTTTATCTAAGAAATCACAGATTAGTCTCACTTTATCTTCAATACGTTTATCTTTCATATACTTTTATTATTAAAAACTCAAAAATTATAAATTGAGGTTTTGATATAAGGATTTTATCTAAACCTCCAATGCATTAGAATTTATCAAACATTGAACCTTTAGTTGGAAAAAATATCTTTTCATAATAACGAATTGCATAATTATCAGTCATTCCAGAAATAAAATCTGCAATTATTCTATCTTTTTGTTGCTCATTATCCATATTAGGTAAAATTTTGTTTTGTGTTTTTTCTGGTAAAAAGCGTAAAGGTTCATTTTTTAATAAATCAAATAATTCAAGAATTAACTTTTGTCCCTTAAATTCAACTTGTTGGACATTCAGGCTACAAATAACTTTTTTAAAAATCATTTCACTAAGATGATCTTTTAAAGCATTTACTAATTTGGGAAGCTGTATATTTAATCTCAAAAGAGGATCTTCGCAACCAGAAGTGTTTTCGCAAAATTCGATTTGACTGATCAAAAAATGAATAATGGTTCCCGTTGCTTTTTTTCGTTTGTAACTTCTATCGTGAAAAAGTTCATGTGTAATATCGTCGAATGATAGGTTATAAGTATAAAAGGCACTTTCAAGTAATGTTTTAAACTCGGCTTCATAAGTGCTTAAAGAAAAAAAGATATCCAGTCGTCTTTTCTAATTAACCCAAGCGAGATAGCATCCTCTAAATCATGGAGACTATAAGCAATTTCATCAGATATATCCATAATGCTACAATCTAAAGACTTAAAGCAGGAGCTAAAATGAGGATTCTTATCATTTGGTTTATGAGAGATCTTTAAAAATCTTTCTTTATCATCGCTTGTTACATCATCAAGGATGAAATCAACAACAGATTGCTCACTATCGAAATAGCACTTAGGTGGGATTGCATTTTCTTTTTTAAATAACCATTTAGGATTGGGTGTATTTTGTTCTTTATAAATAGCTTCATTCACAGCTTTACTATATGAAATAGGGTATTTTAAGGTACCTAATAATGTTCTACGAGTCGGATTTAAACCATTATGTGGCGTATATTTTTCAAGTTTGCTCAAAATACGAAGTGTTTGTGCATTTCCCTCAAAACCACCACTATTTTTCATGCAATAATTCAAGGCATATTCACCACCATGTCCAAATGGAGGGTGTCCAATATCATGTGCTAAACAGATAGAAGTGATTAAAGATGGTGATGGCAGTAATTCATTATATTGTTTTTTATGTTGAAGAAAATTTATGATCCCTCTACCAATTTGGGCGACTTCCATCGAATGCGTTAAGCGAGTTCTGTAGATGTCACTCTCACCCATACTAAAGATTTGGGTTTTGGATTGAAGTCGTCTAAATGCCGCTGAATGAATAATACGAGCTTCATCTCTTTCATATTCTGTTCTATGATCTGTAGCTCTTTTTTTATCCTCTCTAATTCTTTTTTGCCAGCTATTTAAGTCCATAGATGCCTCCAAACGATTTTAACTAGTCTTTTGCGAGTGAAAATTTAAGCCACCTTTTCGACATTGCGACCCATTTATCTAATTTAATGAAAATAACCTTTGAATATGAATGTATAATGAAAATAAATAAACCAGTAATTATTATTTTCTATAACTTATCTTTTCAAAAATATTGAAGGAGATTATTATGAATAAAGTCAATATAACTAATAATTTCATGAAAGTAAAAGAGATTCTATTTGAATGGGGCTATAAAACGAATGATATCAAAAATTTACTTTCTTTAGATGATCATCAACTTAAATTATTAGAGAATAGTTCAGGACAACTTTTTCACAATATGATGTTATTTCAAAATAAGTGTTCCTGGATTTTAAATATTGATAAGATGCTTGATATATGTTTGAAAAATACGTCTAAAAAAGATTACTTATGTGAAAAAAAGAATGGCATTTATGATGAGGCACCAATAACCATTCTAAACCAAGGTAATATTCATGATTTAAAATGGTTTTATCATAATTTATGTGTTAAATCGACCAATTTAAAAGACCACATCCATAAAAAACTTAATTCATAATATTTATTGTGTAAGTGCCA